>DASVGM010000380.1:0-5696 GCA_036379555.1 Pirellulales bacterium
ATTCATCATCTCAAACTGCCGCACGACCGCCGTGCCATAAAACGTATGCGGCGCGCCAATGCGCGGAATTACCGCGTCGATGTCTGCCAGCGGCTGGCCTTGATACATCACCTTGGGTTTTAGGGAACTAATGTTCATGTAACAGCGCAGGTAGTCGATGATCCGCACCTCGTGCCCGCGCCGCTCAGCCGACTCTTTGAGCCGCCGCGTGGAGTAGAGCGCCGGCTTGCGAGATAAAATGGCGATTTTCATGGCGACTCCCCGCGCCGCGGCGGTCGCGGCGCCCACGCTGGACGTTTACCGGCCAGATAGGAGCGGCCCGCATCGACCACGAACCGCCGCCGAACCGCCTCGCGGCCAAGCAGCATGCGAAACCCCATCGCGTCTCGGGCGGTCAGCGTGATTTCGATGGGCCAGCGTTGGCCTGCCAACTCCACATCCGTGATAATGACGGGCCGCAGCGTTTGAATGCCGCCGGAGTTGCGCACCAGTCGTTCTCCCGCCAGCGGCGCTTCGACGGCGATCATGCCGTCGTCAGACCGCTGCCAGGGGTACACATGAAAACGCACGATCGTATGGCCCTGGCGCTCGAACACCTCGATGTTAAAAGCGTGCAATGCCGAGGAACGCGCGCCCGTGTCCACTTTGGCCTTGATGGCGCGCACGCCCAATCCGGGCAACTCCAACCACTCGCGCCAGCCAATCCGCGGTAACGAAGCAGCAAATTCAGACGGCATAAATAAATGAGCCGGACAATTGAATCAGGGCCTGAGTATACACGCTCAGGCCCCGCGGCACAGCGGTTACCAATACCACGCCCCAAGGCGAGCCAAGGGCGGCACGCCATACCCGTAGGGTGCCCGCCAGCCGCCCCATCCCCAGCCGGGAGCATAATAGGAATAGCCATAGTACGGCCGTGTGTAATAACCGCCATAGCCATAGGTTCGATAATAGGGCCGGTAGGTGGAATATGGTCGATAACCAGAGTAGCCATACCGGCGTGCGGGTCGCCAGGCGACATTGGTCACCGTGGCAGGGCCATGGCTGACCGCCGCTACCATGCGCGGCGCTTGATCGGTTGTGGTTGGCCGGCTGCCATCGTCGCCGGCCACGGCCGACGACGCCCAAAGCGTCGTGGCAGCCAAAATCGCGAAAATGCCTGTCGTCTTCATGGTGAATTCCCTCCTCACTGCGTTGCACATGGTTCCGCGGCCCAGCGTAACCGTTACGCTGGACGCTCTTATGGAACGAACCTTTTGCGCTTGGGCGAATACAATATACCGCCAAGCCAGCAAGGATGGGTTGCAAACGCCGCGCCAGCGCCGCGTCGGCGCCGCGTCGGAAAAAATGGGGGCACCGTCTCAAATCGCAACAGGAAGGGTTGACAGTTGTTACTTCGTTTCGTCGTGGCGGCGCGTTCCGATGGGCTGTCCAACGGCGACGGGGCGCTCGACGCGGCGGCGTGAAGGCGGGGAGCGCTAACAGCAGCGGCGATTCGTGCGCGAATGGGGCGGGGCAGGCGCGGCTTGCGTTGGCCATGAAATGGACGGCCCTCCAAGTCCCGAATCATTCAACAGCCATCGCCGTCAGACACTGGCGACGGCAAGCTCGCGGTGATCGAGGGTTTGTAATTCCCCACGCTGAATCTGAACGTGCTGGGGCGCCTCAATGCCGATGGTCACCCGATTACCTGCCAACCGCGTAACCGTGATGACGATGTTTTCATCAATGATGAGTTGCTCACCTTCTCTGCGGGTCAAGACCAACATTATCGTATCCTCCTTGAACAGTGACTCGTTTTACGCCATACACCCCTGCTGCCATGTTGGGCCATCGCAAAGGTGGTATGTTTCGATGTGCATTTTATGTGCCATTAACGTGCCTCCATGCCTTGTCGATGACTGTTCATACATCCTAAATGCAATGAATTAAATGGGTTATGTATTTTTTCGCACGTTCTTGTATGCTCGCCACCATATTGGGTAACTGGCAGTCACGCGCGCAAAATGTGTCAAAGTAGAGCACAGGAGGTCAAATTTGCGCCAATCTGTCAGTTTGCCCAGCCGGCAATGCTGGTCGTGGTAGAGGCGGCGGTCAGCGCTTATACTGCTGAATATGGTTTTGGCGATGTCGCCGGGCCACGATGCCAATACGGAGAGGGTCATTTCATGCCCGGCTTGTTTCAGTTTGCGATGAACCCCGGCGGTCGAAGAATGCCGGCGCGGCTCGCGCTGCCGCATAAGTGCCTGGTGATCGCCGTGCTCATGGCGGCCACTCAAGCTTGGGCGGACGACGAGAAGGTCAGCTATTTCAAGCAGATTCGCCCGATCTTTCAGCAGCACTGCCAAGGCTGCCACCAACCTGCCAAGAAATCGGGCGGGTTTGTCATGATGACCGTCCCCGAGATGCAAAAAGGGGGCGACAGCGGCGAGGCCGCCTTCGCGCCAGGTAAACCGGACGAAAGCTTTTTGATCGGCGAGATTGTTTCCATTGGCGGCAATCCGCCCAACATGCCCAAGGGCCGCGAGCCGCTTAAGGCAGCCGAGATCGAACTCATTCGCCGCTGGGTGGTCGAAGGCGCCGCCGACGATACCCCCACGACGCCCGCGGCGCTGGTCGATATGGAACACCCGCCGATCTATTCCTTGCCGCCGGTGGTGACAGCGCTTGAGTTTTCGCCCGCTGGAACGCTGTTGGCCGTGTCGGGCTATCATGAGGTGCTCTTGCACAAGGCGGACGCGAGCGAGATCGTCGCCCGGCTGGTGGGCATTTCGGAGCGAATTGAGTCGGCCCGTTTTTCACCGGATGGCAAGCGGCTGGCGGTGACGGGCGGCTCGCCCGGCCGCTTTGGCGAGGTGGCCATTTGGGACGTTGAAAAACGCGCGCTTTTGATTTCCGCGCCCATTACCTACGACACGGTGTATGGGGCAAGCTGGTCGTCAGATGGCGGCAAGGTGGCGTTCGGATGCGCCGACAATACGCTGCGCGTCATCGACGCGGCAACTGGTAAACAGGTTCTCTACCAGGGCGCTCACGCCGACTGGGTGCTCGACACCTGCTTTTCGATCGACAATTCGCACGTCGTTTCCGTCAGCCGCGACGGCTCGATGAAGCTGACCGACGTGGCGACACAACGCTTTGAAGACAACATCACCAGCATCACGCCCGGCGCCTTGAAAGGCGGGCTGATGGTGGTGCGCCGCAACGCCAAGAACGACGAGTTGCTGATTGGCGGCGCCGATGGCGTGCCTAAGATTTATCAGATGTATCGCACCAGGGCCCGGCAGATCGGCGACGATTTCAACCGCATCACACGCTTCAACGCCCAACCGTTGCCCGGCCGCGTCTTCGCCGCGGAATATAGCCCCGACATGACGAAGGTGGCCGTGGGTTCCTCCAGTGACGGCCGCGGCGAAGTGCGTTTGTTGAACGAGGCCGATGGCACGCTGATTCGCAAATTCGCCGATCAGCACGGCGCCATCTACGCGCTGGCCTGGCAGCGTGACGGCAAGCAGCTTGCCGTGGGGGGCTTCGATGGCAAGGTCAGGCTGTTCGATGCCGAGACGGGCGCGTTGATGAAAGAGTTTGTGCCGGTGCCGCTGACAGTTGTCGCGGCCACGCCGTAAATTACTAAAGAAAGAGCATCATGTCTGAAGCAACAAACAACAACCCTCAAGCCGAAGCCGGCGCCGCGCCTACGGCCGAAACATTGAAGGCCGCTTATAAGGCCTTTAAGCGGCGACTCAAGCTCACGCAACTCGACGACGCTTCGCGCATCGGCCGCAGTCCGATGAGCTCAGGTCAGGGATCGTCGGTACTGGGCATCACACCGCCCAATCAATATCCCGCCGCCGTTTGGGAGGCGCTGGTGCAGCAAGGCAAGCTCAAGCGCGCCGGGCAAGGGCTTTACTCAATATCGTGACGGCAGCCTGAGGAAACCTGGAGGATGGGCTTCCTAGCCCGTCACGAAACAACTGGACGGGCTAGGAAGCCCATCCTCCCCTTACAGCCCGCTTCCGTTTTTCAGGCGCTCGATAACACCAAACCATTTCGTAGGTATCGCACTTAGGAAGGACGTAACTTTGTTACAGCATCGTATCACCATGCAAAGCATCCACGTTTTCGCATTCGTTTCCGCCCTTTCACTCGCGCCGGCCGCGGCCTTCGCCGCCGACGCCCCACCAGCCCAACCGCCCAAGGCGTTGCAGGCCGGTTTCGCCGAACGCGACATCACGCCGGAGATTGGCATGGAACAGCCGGGCGGATATGGCAAAGCCTTCCATCGCTCGCTGCACGATCCCTGTAAGGCACGCGCCGTCGTGTTTGACGATGGCCAAAAGCGCGTGGCGTTGGTCGGCATCGATGCGCTGATGATCCGCCGCCCTTCGGTTGAGCGCTGCCGGCAGGCCATCCAAGAGAAGTGCGGCATCCCGCCCGCAGCCGTGCTGATCAGCGCCTCGCACTCGCATTCGTCGGGACCGACCGGCATGGTGCTGCCGGGCGAATTTGACGACGCTTCCGAGTTTGTCCGCAAGCTGGCCTACGAGGAATCGTCGTGCGCCGACGCGAAGTATCTTGCCCGTGTGGAAGATCAGATCATCGACGCGGTGGTTTCGGCCGATCGCGATAAGGTTGAAGTCGTCTATGGAGTGGCCAAGGGCATTGAAGACCAGGTGGCCTACAACCGTCGCTTTCGCATGCGCAGCGGGTTGTCGGCCACGCATCCCGGCCAAGGCAACCCCGACATTATCGAATCGGCCGGCCCGACCGATCCCGAGGTCGGCGTGCTGGGCGTCTGGAACAAAGAAGGCAAGCTGCTGGGCACGATCGTCAATTTCTGTTGCCATGCCACCACGAATCCGGGCGGAATTTCAGCGAACTACATTTACTATCTGGAACGGGCCGTGCGCGGCGTGATGGGCGCCGATCAGGCGGTGGTGGTATTCATGCCCGGCACGTCGGGCGACGTGACACAGGTGAACAATCTTAGCCCGTTCGCATCACCGGCGGCGGAAGATTGGGCGCGGCGCGTCGGCGGCCGCGTGGGCGCCGAGGCCGCCAAGGTGCTGCTGTCGATGCCGCGCGGCGATACGGCGGCGGTGGATTATCGCACGACGATGTTGCACGTCAAACGCCGCGCGCCGAGCGCGGCACGGCTCGATCGCTCGCTGGAACTGGTGCGGCAAGACCGCAAGACGGCCGATGCGACGCAGTGGATTTTCGCCAAGGAGATTGTCTTGCTCAACGAGCGGCTGAAAAAAGAGCCGGTGGCCGACGTGGAGGTGCAGGCCATTCAGGTCGGGCCGGCGGTGTTTATCTCCAATCCGGCGGAGTATTTCTGTCAGTACGGACTCGACATCAAGTCGGGCAGTCCGTTCAAGTTCACGTTTCCGGTTGAGCTAGCCAACGACTGCGTGGGTTACGTTCCCACGGAAGAAGCATTGGGGCCGCGCGGCGGCGGTTACGAAACGCGGCTCACGTTTTACAGCAATCTGGAGCCGACCGCCGGCCGGCAGATTGCCGACGCCGGCATTGAGCTTTCGCGGCAATTGACGCCCGGCCCCGCGCCGGTCGCCAAACCGGCGCCGCCGTTCAAGGGCAACGGCTGGACTTATGGCAACCTGCCGCCGGAACTCGAATAATTGTGGCCCTGCCAACAACGAGCAAGACTGCCAAGTGTTGCAAAGCTACCCGGC
>DASVGM010000381.1:0-5883 GCA_036379555.1 Pirellulales bacterium
GCTATTGTCCGCCGCTACCAGCGAGGATCGTTCCGTCTCCCCGCTGACGCCCAAGGGGCCGCATTTTGCTCCCAAAGCCAAGCGCGTAATCCACCTGTTCATGAATGGCGGGCCTTCGCACGTCGATACTTTCGATCCCAAGCCGGCACTCGAAAAATACGCCGGCCAGCAGCCCGACGAACTGACGAAGAAAGCCCAGCGCGGCGTGGGCAAACTGTTCCCCTCGCCGTTCAAGTTCGGGCGCCACGGCGAAAACGGCGTGCCGGTGAGCGAGCTTTATCCGCATACGGCTCAAGCCATCGACGAGATTTGCGTGATCCGTTCGATGTATACCGACATTCCCAACCACGAGCCGGCGCTGTTGATAATGAATTCCGGCAACTCGCAGCCGACGCGGCCCTGCCTTGGCTCGTGGTTGACTTACGGGCTTGGCACCGAAAACCAGAACCTGCCGGGCTACGTGGTGCTGTGTCCAGGCAAGCCCACGGTGGGACCGCAGCTTTGGGGCAACAGTTTCTTGCCGGGCGTGTTTCAGGGCTGCCACATCAACAACGGCAACATCGATCCACGGTCGGTCATTGAGCACGTTCACAACAAGTACCTTTCGACCGACGCTCAGCGGAGGCAACTCGATTTGTTGCAGCAACTGAATCGCGAGCATCTCGGTGAGCGCGCCGGCGACAATCAACTTGAGGCGCGCATTGAATCGCTGGAGATGGCGTTTCGCCTGCAATTCGCGGCGCAGGAAGTTTTTGATCTCCAGCGCGAGACGGCGGCGACGCGTGCGGCTTATGGCCCCGGCCAATTCGCCGATGCGTGCCTGGTGGCGCGGCGGCTGGTCGAGCGCGGCGTGCGCATGGTGCAGATTTACTTTGGCGGCGGCCAGCCTTGGGACGATCATGGCGATATTATGAACCACGCCAAGCACGCCGAGCAAAGCGACCGGGCGATGGCCGCGTTGATTTTCGATCTCAAGCGCCGCGGATTACTCGACGAGACGCTGATCGTGTGGAGCGGCGAGTTTGGCCGCACACCTTGGTCGCAAGGCGCCAAGGGACGCGATCACCACGCCCGCGGCTTCACCGCCTGGTTGGCGGGCGGCGGCGTGAAGGGCGGGCTGGCCTTCGGCGAAACCGACGAATTCGGCAATGACGCGGTGCAAGACAAAGTTCACGTTCACGATCTGCACGCCACCATCCTGCATCTCATGGGCATCGACCACGAGCGGCTTACCTACCGTTACAGCGGCCGCGACTTCCGCCTGACCGACGTCAGCGGCCGTGTCGTGCATGAGATTATCGCCTAAGCCGCACCGCCTGCTTCGCGTGTGCCGCGCCGTTGCCGTTGGCACTTGGCAAACCAATGGAATTGAGCTTGCCTAACTCTTCGGCCAACGTGGCCACCGTGTAGCGAATTTGCTCCTCGGTGTGCTTCGAGGTGATGAAGAACCGCAAACGGGCGGCTTGCTCTTCCACCGCGGGATGCACAATCGGCTGCACGTTGATGCCGCGCCGGCCCAAGGCCACGGAAAGCTGCAAGCAACGAATCGAATCGCCCAGAATGATCGGCACGACCGGCGTGTCTTTGCTCAGGCCGGTGTTCAGCCCCCGCTGCTTGGCGAGCGTGAGGAAGAGTTTCGCCCGCTCTTGCAGTTGGGCCACACGCTCGGGCTGGCGATTCAGCATGCGAATCGAAGCCAAGGCCGCCGCCGCGTTCGAGGGCGAAATGCCGACGCTGTAAACAAAACCCGGCGCGGTGTATTTGAGATACTCAACCACCGCCTTGTTGCCGGCGATGTAGCCGCCGCAACTTCCGAACGATTTGCTCAGCGTGCCCATCCAAAGATCGACATCGGCCGGGTTGACGTGCCAATATTCGCCCACGCCGCGGCCGTGCTCGCCCAACACGCCGGCGGAGTGCGCTTCATCCACCATCAAAAACGCCTTGTGCCGTTGTTTGACGTCAATGAAGCGGGGCAGGTCGGGAATGTCGCCATCCATGCTGTACGTGCCTTCGATAGCCACCAGCACGCGGCGGTAGTCGCCGCGCAAATCTTGCAGCAAGCGATCGACCGTACCCCAATCGTTGTGCGGAAACGGCCTGCGCCGCGCGCCAGACAAGATGCAGCCCTGAATGATGCTGTTGTGGGCCAACGAATCGTGCAAAATCAAATCGCCGGGGCCAAACAAGTGGCCGATGGTCGTTTCGTTGGTCGAATGGCCGCCCACGTAGACAATCGCGTCTTCGACGCCGATCAACTCGGCAATCGCCTGCTCCAAGTCGCGATGGATCGTCTTTTCGCCCGAAACCACTCGGCTGGCCGAGACCGACGTGCCGAACTGATCGACGGCGTCTTTGGCGGCCTGCGTCACCACCGGTTCGCCCGACATGCCAATGTAGTTGTAGCTCGAAAAGTTAATCAGCTCGCGACCGCCGATCATCGTCGTATCGTTGGTCACACGCTGATGGACGTTGAAATACGGGTTGCCGACGCCGGTTTGTTCGAGCATTTCCAGGTTTTGCTTTAGCCGCAAGTATTCTGGATAGCGATCAAAGCGGTAATGTTCGGGTGGAATGCCGTCGGGCTTGGCTTCACCGGCTTCGGCGCCGCCGAGGTATTTTTCAACGGCTTCCACAACTTCGCGGCAGGTCTCAAGCTGCGTGAGCACTTCTTCAGGGAAACGGCCGCCGAAACGCTCTTCGAGCGAGGCGAGAATCTCCATCCGCTCCAGTGAGTCAAGCCCCAACTCGACAATGCTGGAATCGAGCGACAGGCCGCGAGCGCGTTCTTTGGCAATGCGATGCACTTCATCCAGAACTTGCTCGGCCACCGTTTTGTTGACGTCGTGTTTGGCCTTGGCCGCGGACGGCGCGCCGTCAACGGCGGGTTGCTTGGCAATGGTCGGCGCCGAAATGGGAGCGGCGGGAAGATCGCCGGCCGTATCGCTCACAGCCGCCGGGGCAGGCGCTGCCGGGGCGAGCGCCGTCGGCCCCGGTTGCTTCGCTTGAGCCGCAATGTTTGTCTGCCGCTCGGCCGCCTCGCTTTCGGCGGCGTCAGCGGCGTGGTAGCGGCCGACTTCTTCCAATTCACCGGCCAAATAGGCTTTGCGGCAGGCATGACGCTGAATCTTGCCGCTGGAGGTTTTGGGAATGCTGCCCGCCTTGATGAGCACGATGGTATCGACTTGCAACTCATGCTCGCGGCCCACTTCTCGGCGGATGGCCTCGAAGACTTCGTCCAAGTCGGCGTGCTGGCGGCGTTCAACCTCGTAAACGATGATCAACTTTGGCTCGTCGTCCACATCGACGGTAAACGCGGCTCCGCTGCCGGGGCGCACCGAGGCGTGGCATTTTTCCACCGTCAACTCGATATCGTGAGGATAGTGGTTCAGCCCGCGAATGATGATCAAATCTTTCAACCGGCCGGCCACGAACAGTTCGCCGTCTTGAAAGAAACCAAGATCGCCGGTGCGCAGATAACCGCCCTCGGCTTGATCTCGAAGGCGGGCGTGGAAGGCATGCTCGGTTTCTTCCGGCCGCCGCCAATAGCCTTGCGCCACGCTGGGATTTTTCACCCAGATTTCGCCCACCTGGCGTAGGCCGCAACGCGTCAGCGTCTCTGGGTCGGCAATCACGATTTCTTCATCCGCCAGCACCTGGCCGCTGCCCACCAGTCGCCGGGCACCTTCATCCACCGCTTGCACGCCGACAATCTGGCGATTTTCCAGCGCCTTGGCATCGAATGAGCGCACCACCGGCGGGGCCGCCCGCAGGCCGCCTGAGACGATCAGCGTGGCCTCAGCCAGCCCGTAACACGGATAAAACGCTTCGCGGCGGAAGCCGCACGGCTCAAACATCTCGGCGAAACGGTCGAGTGTTTCGGAGCGCACCGGCTCGGCGCCGTTAAAGGCGATGCTCCAAGAGCTTAAATCAAGCGTGGCGCGTTGCTGCGGCGTGATCTTGCGCACGCAGAGATCGTAGGCGAAATTCGGCCCGCCGCTCACCACCGCGCGATAACGCGAAATCGCTTGCAGCCAGCGGAAGGGCCGCTGCAAGAACGACATGGGCGACATAATCACGTTGGGAGCGCCCTGATAAAGCGGGCAAAGCACGCCGCCCACCAGCCCCATGTCGTGATAGCTGGGCAGCCAGAAGACTCCGCTCACCGAGCGCGTCATTTCAAAGGCGTAGCCAATCTGGCCGCAGTTGTGCAGCAAGTTGGCGTGAGTCAGCATGACGCCCTTGGGCGTACCGGTCGAACCGGATGTGTATTGTAAGAAGGCCAGCGTGTTGGCCTGGCAATCGGGCCGCCGCCACGAAGCCTCCATGCCCGCCGGAACGGAATCGGTGTCCAGCCAGGTCAGGCGTTCCAGCTCGGGCGTCTGCTTCAGGACGGGCGTCACGCGCTCCAAGACGGATTGCGTGGTCAGCGCCACTTTGGCTTGAGCGTCGCAGGCGATGGCCTGAATGCGATCGAGCGAGCGATTCATCCGCGGTGGATACGCTGGAACCGCCACCACGCCCGCGTAAAGACAGCCAAAGAAGGCGGCCACGAACTCCAAACCCGCCGGAAACAGCAGCAAAGCGCGTTCGCCCTGCAGGCGGTGCGCTTCGAGCCAGGCGGCAATGGCGCGCGCCTGCCGATCGAGCTCGGCATAGGTGATTTGTACTTCCTCGCTTTCGCCGTCGGCCAAGAACGTATATGCCAGCCGCGGACCTTGCAAATGCGCGCGGCGCTGGAGCAAGTCGACGAGCGTGGGCGGGCCGAAGAACGAGCCGGATAGTTGTTCGTCCATGGCTAAACCCTGTGGAGAAGATGGCCGCCGAGACGCGTTCGCGCCGGTCGGCAGACCGGGAAAAAAAGACCTTGCGCCGTTGTCACTGAAATCGTCACGTCCGCGAAAGATCCCAAAGTCTTGCGTAAACTTAGTAATTGGCACAGTTTACCACGCTTAGGTCAGGTGTTCAAATGGCGGCACGGTTCGGGCGGCGTCCTAGCCGCCCATTTCCTTGTTTTGCCATACGGCTTTATCGGCATAAACAGGGCGGCAGGTGCATTGTTCAGTCCAATAATCGCTACCTTCCCCCCAAACGGCTTTATTTTCTCCGTAAAACGTGCCAGGTTCCGGGTAACTTCTGGCGGAGGAATTTCCCCCAAAACCCTGTGGGAGTGTGCGTCGTGGGGTTCGCACAGTTATGATAGACAGCGAATCGCCATGCGAAACACGCCCATGCCGATACAAACTGGTAACGAACACAGCTCAAACGCCATGACGTCTATGCCCACCGCCAAACCACCGGAACTGACCGGGCGATGGCAATGTGAGTGCGGCAAGACCTTGCGGTTTGAATACCATCGCGCTGGCAAAAAAAGCCGTTGTCCCGCTTGCGGACACACGTTCACCATTCCTGCGCCGGAGCCGGTGGCCGGCGCGGCGTTGACCTTGCGAGGTCATAAAGGCCTGATTGCCGCCGTTGCCATCTCGCCCGATCGAAGCCTGATCGCCAGTTCGGCCGAGGTTGTTGGCCCAGGCGCCGCTCGTAGCGAGGTGGCCGAAATCATTCTCTGGGATACGGACGCGGGGCATATCGCCGCGGTTTTGCACTGGCATCGTCAACCGGTGGGCGCCCTAGATTTTTCTCCGGATGGCCGTTGGCTGGCGACGGGCAGTTTCGACCACGCCATTTCGATCTGGGACGTTGAGCGCGGCCTTTG
Source organism: Pirellulales bacterium (assembly GCA_036379555.1). Lineage (GTDB taxonomy): Bacteria > Planctomycetota > Planctomycetia > Pirellulales > JAICIG01 > DASSFG01. The sequence goes on from DASVGM010000381.1 coordinate 5,717, forward strand.
GGATGTGGTGATGGGCGTTCAGGAACAGGTGCTGCGCGGCCACGAGGCGGCGGTTACCGACGTGCGATTTTCAACCGCCGAACCGTTGCTCGTCAGCGCCGCCGCCGATGGCACGATTCGCCTCTGGGATACGGCGACATGGCGTTTGAAAAGGGTCATCCGCACTG
>DASVGM010000382.1:0-3992 GCA_036379555.1 Pirellulales bacterium
AGGGAAGGGGGCGTCCTAAGGCGTCGTTGCTAGCGGTCAGTCATCGCTCGACGGGGGCAAGCCCCGATCGTGGCGGAATAAATCTAGTATCAAGCAAGTCGGGGCACAACAACCGATGTTGCGCAGGCCAACCCCCAACCCCCAATCCCTAACCCCCACCCCCCAACCCCTACTCTTTCCGATAGACCGCACCTTGGTTCACCAAGGTAAAGCCAAGTTTTTCGTATAGTTTCACGGCGGGCTGATTGTGCCCCATCGTCTGCACCTGCACCAAACCAACGCCCTGCGCGGCAAGCTGTCGCATGATGTCGCTCAGCAGATACGTGGCGATTCCTTGCCGCCGGGCCGACACAGAGACGTCCAAGGCGATGATGCCGGCGGCCTGAACGCCCCAGCCGGCCGAGAGGGGCTCGAGCAACCAAGTGTGGGCGCTGGCGGCCACGCCGGCGGCGTCACGCAGCCGTAGTTCGTAACGCTTTTGATCCAGGCCGCTCCAAGCGCAGGCATCCCACCAATGAGCCGGCGGCGGATCAACGGTGGCCTCAATGGCGCTGCGGCGGCGAATTTGCAATTGGGCGCGATCGACCGGCGGCCGGTAACCGGCGATTTCTCGTTCCAGCACGTGAACGCGATCGACCTCACGGTATTCATGCGCCAGAAACAGCCGCTGGGCCGCCACGTCGGAATCGAGTACGCCCGGCAACTCGCTGCCGCCATACAAGCCCAAGTAAAAGCCATGAAAGGGAGCGATGCCGCCGCCGTACAGAACCTCCGCTCCCCGCGCGCGTAGGTACGCCTCGCAATGTCCCAACAGGGCGCTGCCGATTCCCTGCCGCCGATACTCGGTGCGCACCATCACCAGGCAGGTGCTGCCAAAGCGCGTGCAAAGCCGCTCGCCGCTCTCCGCTGGACCAAAGCCGGCGTGGGCGAAGCCAATCGGTCGATCGTCATCGACGGCCACAATCAGCCCGGCGTTGTCGAAATAAGGCTTGGAAAGCACGAACTGCTCGAACAGCGCGGCCGACATCGACTGCATGCGACCGCGGTCAACCGGTTGGCTGCGCCATATCTCGGCCAAAGCCGGAGGATCGTTATTGCGGAAGGCCCGGTAGCGAATCAACATCCGCGCTCCATGTCCATCATTTCCCTGGATACTCAATATAGGCCAAGTCTGGACGGCGCGAAAGGATACCCGCCGGCCGGTTGCGATGTCATGGAGGTCGCCCGTGGCGAATTGCCGCTTCCCCAGCGACCGCGGAGCGGGTAAAATCGCGGTTTTCACGCCATGTCACCGCCGTGTTGGGAAATTGAATATGCCGATTGTGAATTTTGTCAACGAGAAAAAGCAGGTGGAAGTGCCGGTGGGGGCCAATCTGCGCAAAGAGGCCATGCAAGCCGGCGTCAAGCTCTACAACGGCATGAACGGATACGGGGCCAAGCTTAATGAAATCGTCAACTGCCACGGCCTGGGGCACTGCGGCACCTGCCGCGTGCTCATCACCAAGGGTATGGAAAACACCAGCGAAATGGGCCCGATGGAGAAGCTGACCTTTAAATTCAATCCGCTCTCGCCCGCCTTGTTCGCCTTTATTGGCAACGAAGACAAAATGCGGCTGTCCTGCTGCACCAAGGTCATGGGCGATATCGACGTGGTGACGCGGCCGCCGTTCAATCTCACCGGCGACAGCTTCTTCAGTTGACGCCCGCCAAGCCGAGAGCCGTGCCGCCATGAAGCAAGTCGTCGCCATTGTGAAGCCGTTTCTGGCGGAAAAAGTGCTGGAAGCGCTCAAACGGGCGCCTGTCGAAGCGGTGAGCGTTCGCGAGGTCAAAGGCTATGGCCGGCAAAAGAACTATCTCGACCAGTACCAAGGAAGTGAATACTCCCTGGCCTTTTTGCCCAAGGTCGAGATCATGCTGTGGGTCGATGACAGCCGTGTGGAAGAGATCATTCGCAAGATAGTTGAAGTGGCCCGCACCGGCCGCATGGGCGATGGCAAAATCTTTGTCCTGCCCACTTCGGCCGGCCAGCGCGTAATCGACGTCTAAAAAACCTTGCCTGATTCCGGGGTGCGACGTCGTGGAGGATGGGCTTCCTAGCCCGTCACCAAACAACTGGACGGGCTAGGAAGCCCATCCTCCTTTTTCCCAACATCACGCGGGGTTATTTATGCGCCTCGCGGTCGACAAGGAGGCCGCGACATCGCTGGCCGCCTCTCGGAGTGCGGTGATTCATCACCGCTTTCCTTTGCGGCGGAGCCGCCTTTTTTTCAACCACCCGCCAAAACGCTAAGAGGCTATCCGAAAACTCGCCGTGGGGCGGGCCGCCGGCCCGTCTGGAAGCGAAAGACGGCTCAGCGAGCCGCCCCACGATATGCTGCCACGGCGAAATCCGAGTTTTCGGATAGCCTCTAAGACGTGGCGACTGCGGCCGCCTCTGTAAAGGCAAAGGTCGCTCCGCGACGAGGGAAAGCGGCGATGAATCGCCGCACTCCAAGAGGACTTGTTTTCGGCCGCGCGCGGTATGGCGCAAACGGGCATCGCCGGCGCGTGAAATCGGCTATAATGACGCCGATGAAATCGTTAACCGCCCACTTTCTGATCGCCTCCGGCGAACTGGCCGATCCGAATTTTTTTCGCACGGTCGTGCTGATTTTTCGCCATAACGAAGAAGGCGCCGCCGGAGTGGTTCTGAACCGGCGCATGAACGCCACCGTCAAACAAATCTGGGAGCAAGTCAGCGAAACCCCCTGCGATTGCCAGGCGTCGCTGCATATTGGCGGGCCGGTGGAAGGTCCGCTCATGGCCCTGCATGGCGATGAAGACCTCGCCGAAATGTCCATCTTTTCGGGCGTTTACCTCAGCACCGGCCGCGAGCTGCTGGAAAAGCTCGTCGCGGAGCGCCGCGATCCGCTGCGGTTTTTCGTCGGCTACGCCGGTTGGAGCGAAGGCCAACTCGAAAAGGAACTGCGCGACGGCTCCTGGCTCATCGCGCCCGCCACGGCCGAGCAGGTTTTCGGCGCCGTCGATGATCTTTGGCAACAGCTCACTCGCTCCATCGTTTCGCGGGCGTTTCTGTCGGCCCTCAACATCAAAAACGTGCCGCCCGACGTCTCGCTGAATTGATCGGCCGACGCCGGCCGCTTACACTGTTCTTTATGTCATCTGTTCGCGATTTCGAGGGTCGTGTTTCCGCATTGGTGCTGGGCGATGTCATGCTCGATCGCCGCATTGCCGGCTCGGTCGACCGTATTTCGCCCGAAGCGCCGGTGCCGGTGCTCAGCGTTCAGCAAGAGTACTGCTGTCCCGGCGGCGCGGGGCATGTGGCGGCATCGCTGGCCGGGCTGGGCTGCCGCGTCGCCATTGGCGGCGTCATTGGCGACGACGCCGACGGCCGGACCCTGCGCGCCCTGTTGCGGCAAAACCCCTTGTTTGACGATGAACTGTTCGTGCATGACTGTGCCGTCACCATCTGTAAGACGCGCCTCGTGGCCGGCACGCACCAGCAACTTGCCCGCTTCGACCGCGAAGGCCCCAAACACTTGCTTACCAAAGCGGCCGAGCGGCTCTGGCAGCGGTTGGCGGCCGACATCGACCGCTTCGCCGTCGTCGTTTTGGCCGATTACGACAAAGGCACCATCAGCGAGAGTCTGGCCGGGCAAATCATCGCCCGTTGCCGCGAGTTGCGGGTGCCGTGCCTGGTGGACGGAAAGAAGCACGCCTTCACGGCGTATACGAGCGCAACGCTGTTGGCCCCCAATCAAATGGAAGTGGAACGAGCCATCGGCCGGCGAATCAAGGGCGATGCTGAAATCGCCGCCGTGGCCGACGAACTGCGCCGGCGGTTGGACCTAGAGCACATGGTTGTCACGCGCGGGGCCGACGGGCTGACCCTTGCCTCGCGGCACGGCGCTACGCACATAGACACCGAGGTGCGCGAAGTGGCCGATGTCACCGGGGCCGGAGACACGGTGGTGGCCGTGCTGGCGGCCTGC
>DASVGM010000383.1:0-9405 GCA_036379555.1 Pirellulales bacterium
CCCAACCCCGACCCGGCGCAAGCCGTCGCGGCGATCTGTCAGGGGTTGAACATGGCGCGCGTCGACGCCGCCGATATTGACTACGTCAACGCGCACGCCACCGGCACGCCCGTCGGCGATGCTTGCGAAGCCCGCATGCTGCACGCCGTGTTGGGGCCGCACGTGGACCAGACGGCCGTCAGTTCGACAAAAAGCATGACCGGACACCTGCTCGGCGCCGCCGCCGCGATGGAAGCGTTGGCCTGCCTCACCGCCATCCACCACGGCGCGATTCCGCCGACGATCAATCTCGATCGCCCCGACCCCGCTTGCCAACTGAATCATGTGGCCAACGTGGCCCGCGAGCAAAAGGTCCGCGTGGCGGTTTCCAATTCCTTCGGCTTTGGCGGACACAACACATCGCTGGTGTTGAAAGCGCCAGCCCTTATTCAACAAAGATAAACTCTTTCGAGTTCAACAGCACATGGCAGAGATCGGCCCAGGCGCGCGGGTCGTCAGGCGCGCCGTAAGCCTGGCACTGCCGAGTGAGAAAATCGACGGCCGCGGCCGCCTCGGTGTCCGTCGGCACGCGACTGAAGGCCGTTAAGTAGAGCCGCTCCAGCCGGCTGCGAACGTCACCGGATTCTTTCCGGCCGCGCTCGGCCAGGCGGCGCGCGTCGCCGGCCACGAACGGGCTGTTCATCATCGTCAACGCCTGAGCCGGCACGTTGGAAACGCTGCGCCTGCCCACCGACGTGAACGGCACCGGGTAATCAAACGCCATAAAAAACGTGCTCAGAAAATTGCGCCGCACGCTGAGATAAACGCTGCGCCGACCATCGCCGTCGAGCGGGCCGCTCGCGGGGCGGCCACGCCCTTCCATGAACTCACTGAGAAACACCGGCACGCTGGCGCCGAACATCCGACCGTCAAGCCGGCCGGATACAGCCAGTAAATTGTCGCGAATCGCCTCCGCCTCCAACCGCTTCACGTTCGCGTGCGAGAGCAGCAGGTTATTTGGATCCACGCGGCGCGCAGGATCGCCGGAGTCGCTGGAAAGTTGATAGGTGCCGCTGAGCATCAAGCGGCGAATCAGCCGCTTGATCGACCAACCATCGGCCATCAACTCCGCGGCCAACCGATCGAGCAATTCGCGGTGCGTCGGCGGCGTGCCGAGCACGCCAAAATTATCGACCGTCGCCGCCAGCCCGCGTCCGAAAAGATGTTGCCAAACTCGGTTCACCATGACCCTGGCTACCAGCGGTTGCCCTGGATCGACCATCTGCCGGGCCAATTCCAAGCGGCCGCTGCCATCGGTCGGCGCCGTATGCGTCAGCCCGCCCAACGCTTCGAGATAGCGCCGCGGCACAATGCCGCCCGGCGTCTTGGGATTGCCGCGCAACATGACGGGCACGTTCACGCCGTTGCCGTCCAGCATGGCGGGAGCGGTATGCATCGACTTGGGCAAACGCTCAGCGAGCGCGGTCTGCGCGGCGACATAAGGGCCGGCGGCGGACGCCAACGCGCCGCGGGCATCGCTGCCCGGCGGGGCGAAAAGATCGAGCTGTCGTAACAGCCAATCGGCCAGCGCCGCGTCGCCGGGCGCTGCCAACGAATCAGCGGCGAGTTGTTCCGCCGCGTGGGTGAAACGCTGTTGAAAGGCGGCGGCCAGCGTCTGCCAACTCGCCAACTCGGCGGCGCTGAAGGACAGGGCCGAGCGGGCGAACATATTGACATCCGGCGGCGCGTGATCCGCTTCGACAATTCGAGCCACGGCGAGCACCGGCGAGGCACCCTCCTGGACCTCGCCCGGCTGCCGCGGAGAGAATTCGATATGCGCACGCTGGCCGTGGTAGACCGACAAGTCGTGCTCAATCCATTGAAAACGCTCGCCCGCTCGCCATTCACGCACCAGTGCGCCGTGCAGCGGCCCATTGTTCAGGCGGTGTGAATTCACCACCGCGTAGGCATAGCCCGACCCACTGACCAAATAGAACAGTTTGCCGCCGCGCAACGTGAAGGTCGGCGTGCGTAGCAGGCGGCCCGATTGCAGCCACGAAAGTCGGCCGGCCTCACGCTCCACACCCGGCGCCAGTTTCGCCCCGTCCCAAAACGGATCGCTCACCGCCGCCGGCACACTCCACACGCGCGACAAAGGCCGCCGCGCGTCGGCGCTGAATGAAACGTCGCCGAGGCGCAGCGGCCTCAAGCCAAATGCGCAGCCGTCTTGTCGGCAATCGTGCGTCGCCATGGCGCCAAAATCAAACACCGAGTCGTTCGCCGAGTCTGTCGGCGGCGGTGCGAGAGCGTCGGGCGCCACGTTGATTAAGGCCGTCGGCGTTGCCGTCGCTTCCGCCTGATTCGCGATCGCCACGGCCCAAGGGTACAAGGGCGATGCCGCATCGGCCGCCGCCTGCCGCACCGCTTCGACCCAGCGCGACAATTCTTCGGCCGCCAGCCCGCGGCGCGCGGCCGCTTGGGCAATCGCTTGCCGGCGCGCTTCCGTGGCCTCGCCCGCCGCGGATGATGGCCAGACATCGCGCACGGCCAGGAGCAATTCGCTCACGCGATCGAGCGCGGGCCGCAGCGCGGCGTGTGTCGCGGCCAGCAGGGCCGGCCGATGCTGCGCGCGGCAGGCGTCCAGGCTTTCGGCGACGGCGCGTTCTTTGGCCAGCGCGTCAAAGGGGGTTTGCCGATAGCTGCCACTGAGCAGGTATCCGGCCAAAGCGTAATAATCCTTGGCGCTGATGGCGTCGAACTTGTGATCGTGGCACCGCGCGCAGGCCACGGTCAGCGCCAAGAACGTCTTGGAAAACACGTCGATCTTATTGTCGGTGCGGTCAAGCTCGTCGGCGGCTAACTCGACCGGCGAGTGGACCTCTTCGCCCAAAAACCAAAAGCCCGTGCCGAGCACCGATTCGTTGAAACCTTGCAGGGGATGGCGCCGGGGCGATTCGATCAGGTCGCCGGCGACGTGTTCGATGACGAACCGGTCGTAGGGTAGGTCGGCGTTGAAGGCGCGAATCACGTAATCGCGATACTGCCAGGCGTTGGCGATGGTGTAATCAAACTCGTGCCCTTTGCTCTCGGCGTAGCGCACCAGATCGAGCCAATGCCGCCCCCAGCGCTCGCCGAAACGCGGCGAAGCCAGCAACCGATCGACAACGCGCTCAAACGCGTCGGGCCGCTGGTCGGCCAGAAAGCTCGCCAGTTCGTCGGCGGTCGGCGGCAGACCAATCAAGTCCAACGTGGCGCGTCGGAGCAGAGTATGTTTTTCGGCGGCGCCGGCGGGCGTCAAACCGGCGGCTTCCACTCGCGCCAAAATGTAGCGATCGACGTCGGTTCTCGGCCACGACGGATCGCCGACGTTGGGCGGTGGTTGCCTTTCCAATGGCTGAAAGGCCCAATGCAGCGAGCGTTCGGCCAAATCGAATACTGGCGTCGTCGGCCGAGTGCCGCCCGGCGCCCTAGATTTCGCATCATTCGGCCAGGGCGCCTGTTCTTGAACCCAACGCCGCAAAACGGCGACCTGCTTGTCGCTTAGCTTGCCCGACGGCGGCATCTGATAGAGATCGCCGTAAGAGACGGCGTCGATCAGCAGGCTTTCATCCGGCTTGCCGGGAACGATCGCCGGCCCCGTATCGCCGCCGGCGAGCATGGCCGCGCGCGAATCGAGCCGCAGGCTTCCCTTTTGAGCGCGCTCGCTGTGGCACTTGTGGCAGTGTTCGGCCAGCAACGGCCGCACCTCCCGCTCGAAAAACTCCATTTGCGCGGGCGAGAAGCCGGTCTGATCCTCCGCCCCCTCGGCCGCCGGCGCCGCTGTCGCGAGAAGCACGGTCGCGAGAAGCACGGTCGCGAGAAGCACGGTCGTGAGAAGCACGGTCGCCAGAAGCAAGGATGCCAGAGCGCTGAGGCGGCCAATTCGATGAAAGACGATCATCTGCGGTTCTCGGAGGAAACAAATCGGTATTCCGTGCTCTGCGACCATCGGCTGGCGGGAGCTCGCTTTTTCTGAAAGGGCATTCCACCATACCATTTGCCATCGTAGCGCCGTTAGCTCGTCAGCTTTGTTGCGCCATGGCCCGGTCGGGCCGCACGGCTTCGTAAGTGCGCTCGACGCTTTCCACGCGCGTGTTGTCCAGCGCCACTTGATAAAGCCGCTGCCCTTCGGACGTCGGATAGTCGCCGGTAATGCACGCCTGGCAAAGCTGGTCGGTATCCATACCAATGGCCCGGGCAATCGATTCCACCGGCAAATAACGCAACGAGTCAGCGCCCAATTGCGCCGCCATGCGCGCTTGCCCCTCTTTGGTCAGCATGCCGTTTTCAAGAAACTTGGGCGCGAACAACTCCTGAATCGTCGACATGTCGATGCCGTAAAAGCACGGGGCGACGATCGGCGGGCAAGCCACGCGCACGTGAATCTCACGGGCACGGCCAAGCTCGCGAATGCGGCTCAAAAGCACCTTCATCGTGGTGGAACGAACGATCGAGTCTTCCACCAGAATCACCCGTTTGTCTTCCAGCACCTCTCGTAGCGGGGTGTATTTGGCTTCGACCTTGCGGCGACGGCTCTGAGAACCCTCAATGAACGTGCGGCCCGCGTAACGATTGCGAATTAGCCCCTCCAACGACGGCACCCGCAGGCCGAACGCCATCGCGTCGGCCGCGGCTTTGCTCGTGTCGGGCACCGGCACCACGATCGTGTCTTCGTCGATGGCCACGTCTTCCAGCCGCGCCAACTCTTCGCCCAGGGCCTTGCGCGAAAGATAGACGCTGCGGCCGTCCATCGTGCTGGCCACGTTGGCGAAGTAGATCCACTCGAAAAAGCAGTGCGCGTGACGCGGGCTATTGGCGAAACGCTCAATCGTCAGCCGGCCCCCGCTGATGGTCATGGCCTGGCCGGGCAGCAGCGATTTAATGTCTTCCGGCTGAAAACCGAGATTCAACAGCGCCACGCTTTCGCTGGCGGCGGCGAACAGCGGCGGCTGCCAGGCGTAAGAAAGCGGCTTGATGCCCAAGGGGTCGCGGGCCACCAACATGTCGCCCACGGCATTCAGATAAACCAGGCTGTAGGCGCCGTCGAAGCGGCGGGCGACATTGCGCCACATGTCAATCAAGCGCGGCCGGCGATCGCCCGACAGCTCGCGGCTGATCTCGTGCATGATGATTTCGGTGTCGTTATCGCGCGCCAAGTGGTTGTCGCCGTCGGCGAGCAAATCGTGCCGCAATTGCTGGTAATTGGCGAGTTGCCCGTTGAAGCCAAAGGCGAACCATTTATGTTTCTGAATGTGGTGCCGCTCAAAAGGCTGGGCGTAGCTTTTATCGTTGCCGCCGCAGGTGGCATAGCGCACATGACCAATGGCGGCGCGGCCGGCGAACTCGGTCATCAGGCTTTCGGCTTTGGCTTCATGGCTGAGCCGAAACACTTCGCGCACGCCGCCGATCTGGCGATAGGTGTCAATGAGTTTTTTGCGGCGCGGGTTGAACGTGGTAAAACCGGCGGAAAGCTGGCCGCGGTTCTGAATGTCCAAGAGCATGCGCGGCATCAGCCGGGAGATTTCCTCCGGACCTTGCTCAGGGCACAGCGGGCTGATCGCCGTACCGGGCAAATGATAAATAGCCGCCACTCCGCATTCATGGTGAAGCTCGCTCATTGGACCCTCATTCTAAGCCGCCGACGCAGGGTGAGCAAGCACCGTGGCATTTCTGCTCGCCTGCGGATACAACGTCGATATATGGTTTCAGGACCGATCCACCAATTTCATCGCGCAGAACCATCGCCGACCGAGCTGGCGGCCTGCGCGCGTGAGGTGGGAGAGCGACTCTTGGCGGATTTGCAACAGGCGGAATCCGCTTCACACGGCTGGAACGACGAGCAAACGGGCTACGCGCTGGTTTCTTGCGCCATGGACCGGGCGTTGGCCCGGTTGGCCGCGACCGGTTGCTGGGGCAAGGACAATCAACTCCCCTCCGGCGAGCTGTGGGCCGTTACCGGGGCGTGGTTGGAGGTGAGCTGGCTACAGCATCGGGCGCGCTTTAAGCCACGCGGCTATGCCGGCGATTTTGAGATGTTTGAGCGGTTTTGGCGGCATGAGTGCGTGGCTCATCCCCTCGGCCGCTTCTTCGATCGCTACTTTCAGGCTCAGGCCGCGGTCGAGGCGGTGCGGGCGCGGACGGAACAAATCGGCGCCGCTTTGGTCGAGCGATGCGTGCGAACGCCGGCCGACAGGATGTTTCATGTTGTCAGCGTGGGTTGCGGCCCGGCACTTGACGTGCGCTGGGCGTTGGCCGGCCTGACGGCGGAGCGACGGCGGCAGTTTCACGTGACACTGGTGGATATTGACGGCGCCGCGTTGGAGCATGCCGGCGGCCACGTTTCGGCCCTGCTGCCGCCGGCGCAAGTGCGCTTGGTGCGTGAGAATCTGTACCGCCTGGCCGACAAGCCCGCCGCGGTCGAGGCTTTGGCCGGCGCCGATTTTTTGTTTTGTGCCGGTTTGTTCGATTATTTGGCCGACGAACCGGCGCAAAGGCTTCTCAAGCTTTTTTGGGAGCGGTTGGCGCCCGGAGGGCGAGTGCTGATCGGCAATTTCGCGCCGCACAATCCGACTCGCGCGTATATGGAATGGCTGGGCAACTGGTATCTTCTTTACCGCACGGCTGATGATTTGGCCTCCCTGGGCGCGGCCGCCGGTATTCCCCAAGCGCGGCTTTCCGTGGGCGCCGAGCGGCTGGGCATCGACCTTTTTTTGACGTGCGAAAAGTAATCAAGCACGGTCGCGCGTTGGCTGGTAGAGTAGATAATGATACGACTTGCAATACCCAACACCGCCGCCGTGACCTGGACGCCGCTCATTTGGCGTTTTGCGTTTGGCGTTTGGCGTTTTGCATTTCCTCCCGCCACGTTTCGCCGTGTCCTGCTGATTTGCTTCCTCGCGTCAGCTTCCGCGCCGCTCATGGCCGACGATCTGGCGCAGCGTCACGCGGCGCTGGATCGGGGCTATGCCAATCAACTCGAAGAGCTGGCTGTTTGGTGCGATCGGCAAGGTCTGAAAGGCGAAGCCGCGGCCACGCGCTCGTGGATCGCGCCACAAGAGCCGCTGACCTTGATGCTGGCATTGCCCGCCGACACGACCGCCGCGCCGACGGATCGCCCCGCCGGCGAATGGTCGGCACGCTTTGAAAAGCTGCGTCAAGCTCAAGGCCAGGCTCTTTACGACATGGCGCTGTCGGCCGCGGAAGAGAGCGAATTCGCCTTGGCGTTTCAATGGGCGCATGCCGTGCTGCGTGAAGATCCCGATCACGCCGCCGCGCGAAAGCTGTTGGGATACAAACAGCACGAAGGCCGGTGGTTGACGCAGTTTGAATACAACAAAGCCCGGTCGAATCAAACCTGGCATCCGCGCTTCGGCTGGCTGCCGCGCAAACAGGTGGCCCGATATGAGGCGGGTGATCGGTTTCATCAGGGCCGCTGGATTTCAGCCGACGAAGACGCGCGGCTGCACGCCGACATGGAGCACGCCCGTGAAATCGCCACGGAACACTTTCAGTTGCACACCGATTGCGGCCTGGAAGAGGCGGTGGCGCTGGCCGCGCGGCTGGAAGAGTTTTATGGGGTTTGGCGGCAGGTTTTTGTGCGGTTCGTTTTCAGCGAAGAGCAACTTGCCCGCTTGTTTCGCGAAGGCAAGCCGCTTAGCCGCCGCTCGCGGTCGCACCAGGTCACTTGCTTTCGCGATCGCAAAGAATACAACGCGGCTTTGATCGGGGAGTATCCAAACATCGACGCCACGCGCGGCTTTTATCTGGGACGCGCTAAAACGGCGTATTTGTTCGCTGGCCCGGAGCAGGACGTGGACAATGTTTATCACGAGGTGACGCATCAGTTATTCTATGAAACCAGCACGGTGGTCGATGTCGGCCCCAAGGCGAACTTTTGGGTAGTGGAGGGCATCGCCTGTTTCGCCGAGTCGTATCGCCGGGCCAACCAGGTGGCCGTGCTGGGCGGCGCCGACGCCTGGCGACTGAAAAACGCCCGCGTGCGCCTGCTGCGCGACGGGTTTTACATCGGCCTGGCCGAGTTGTGCGAACTTGGCATGCAGGCCCTGCAAGCTCACGGCCAACTCAAGGAAGTTTACAGCGAGGCGTCGGGCCTGACGTATTTTTTGCTGTTCGCCGAAGAGGGCCGTTACCGGCGGGCGCTGATCGATTATTTGGCGGCGGTCTATGCCAACCGCGATCGGCCGGATACGTTGGCAACATTGACCGAGACCTCTTTCAGCAAACTTGACGAACAATATCAGCACTTCATCCGGAACCTGCCATGACGATGCGACACTGGAAGCTGGCCGAAACCAATTACGGCTATACCAAGAACAACCCCTTTGAAGTCGCCGTGCTGCCGCTTGGCGCCACCGAACCGCACAATTTGCACCTGCCCTACGGCACCGACACCTACGAGAGCGAGATCGTGGGCGAGGCCATTTGCTACGCCGCCCATGAACGCGGCGCGAAGGTGGTGCTTTTGCCTTCACTGCCGTACGGCACCGAGACAAACCAGATGGCGTTTCCACTGGCGATGAACCTTAATCCATCGACCGTGTTCGCCGTGGTGACCGATCTGGTCGAGTCGTTGACCCGGCACGGTATTCGTAAAATCGTGCTCTTAAACAGCCACGGCGGCAACGACCTGAAGCCGCTCTTGCGTGAGCTTTATGGCAAGACCTCGGCCCATGTTTTTCTCTGCAACTGGTTTCGCGTGCTGAGCGACGTGGACCACGAGATTTTCAGTGATGCCGGCGATCATGCCGGCGAAATGGAAACCTCGCTGATTCTCGCCTATCGGCCGGAATTGGTGGCACGCCGGGCCGACGGTACGCTGGACGCCGATGAAGGACTGGCGGCCGCCACGCGTTTTGAGGCGGTCAACCGCGGTTGGGTATCGATGACGCGGCCCTGGCACCTGCTCACCACCAATACCGGCGTGGGCAATCCGCATCCGGCTTCGGCGGAAAAAGGACGCCGCATGATGGAGTTGCTCGTCGAGCGTTTGGCCACCTTCCTGGTGGAGCTTTCGCAAGCCGAGATGAACGATCGCTTTCCGTATTGAAAGTCGATTGAACAACCGCGTTTCGCGTGCGGAGGATGGCCTTCCCAGGCCGTCCAGTAAGCGGCTATCCGAAAACGTAAATTTCGCCGTGGCGGGTATTGTGGGGCGGCTCGCCGAGCCGTCTTTCGCTGCAGACGGGCCGGCGGCCCGCCCCACGACGAGTTTTTCGGATAGCCTTGAACAACCGCATGCTGACGGGACGGCCTGGGAAGGCCATCCTCCGGGGATTTTGGGATGGCCTCTCATTTTCGTCCGCGCGCCGGAGGGTTTCCGGCCGCCGATAATTCTTGAAGCCATTCTTCCAACACCCAGCCCACTTT
>DASVGM010000384.1:0-29205 GCA_036379555.1 Pirellulales bacterium
ATGATGTTCCGCCACTTCGCATTCCTGTCCGCCTTGCTGACATGCGGCACGCTTATCGCCGACGAATGGCCGCAGTTTCGCGGCCCCGGCGGCCAAGGGCATGCAAGCCAGCAAGGACTCGCCACCACCTGGAGTGAAACAGAAAACATCACCTGGAAGGCCGCCGTGCCGGGACTGGGCTGGTCGTCGCCGGTCGTTGCCAATGGCCAAATCTGGTGTACCACCGCGCTCGATCAAGGACACTCGCTGCATGCGATCTGCCTGCAAGAAGCCAGCGGCGAAATTCTGCACGACGTCGAAATCTTTCACGCCGACGAACCCGGCAAGATCCACAAAAAGAACAGCTACGCCTCGCCCACCCCCATCCTCGAGCAAGGCCGCGTCTACGTGCATTTCGGCGATCTCGGCACCGCCTGCCTCGCCTCCGACGGCAGCGTCGTGTGGCGGAACAACGAATTGAAGTATAGCCACGGTCACGGGCCGGCCGGTTCGCCCGTCAGCTATCACGACTTGCTCATCATGAGTTGCGACGGCACCGACGTGCAGTACGTGGCGGCGCTCGACAAACACACCGGCAAGGTGCGTTGGAAAAAAGAGCGCCAGGGCCGCATGGCCTACTCCACGCCGTTGGTGATTCAGGTTAACGGACAGGACCAGCTTGTCAGCACCGGCGGCAAACAGGCGGTCGCCTATGTGCCCGACAGCGGCGAGGAGATCTGGCGCTTCCGCTATGGCGATGGCTATTCCAACGTGCCGCGGCCGGTGTTTGGCCAGGGCCTGGTGTTTTTGTGCAGCGGCTACGATACGCCGTGGTTGTTCGCGGTGCGGCCCGACGGCCGCGGCGACGTCACGGAAACACATCAGGCGTGGAAGCTGCAAAAAGGCGCGCCGCTCAATCCGTCGCCGTTGTTGGTGGGCGAGGAGTTGTATGTGGTAAGCGATAAGGGCATCGCAAGTTGTCTCGACGCCAAAACCGGCGAAAAGCATTGGCAAGAGCGGGTGTCGGGCAACTACTCGGCTTCGCCGCTCCTGGCCGACGGCAAGATTTACATCACCAACGAAACCGGCCTGACGACGGTCATTGAGCCTGGTACGCAATTCCGCAAGCTCGCCGCCAATGAAGTCGATGGCGATACGCTGGCTTCGCTTGCTGTGTCTGGTAAGGCGATTTACCTGCGCACGGGAACGCATCTGTATCGGATTGAGATGTAGGATGAGGGATGAAGATCGATGCCGGCCGTTTGCAGATGACGCCGGATCAACGCCACGTCCCAAATCTGCAAAAGCCCCGTTTCGCGCAGGACGATGAGCCGCCGCCCATCGGCGCTGAAGCGTAGATCCACAATCGGCCGGGCGTCGGCGGCCGGGCAAGCACACAAAAGCTCGCCGGTCGCCGGGTCGACAAGGCAAAGCTCGCGCGGCGGCCAGCCAACCGTGTTCGTCATCGCTTGGCCATACTCTCCACTCCCTAAGCCCAGAACGAGCTCAAAAAAGCACTTTGTTCGGGAGAGTAAAGTATAATCAAACCATCGCACCGGCTCAATCGGGGGGGTACACTCCGGAGAAGGCCGCCTGACCGCGGAGGCAACCTGGAAATATCGAAAAACGTGTCATCTATGCGTTTTTCGTGTCATCTATGTGTCATCTATGCGTTTTCGCATGTCATCTATGTGTCATCTATGTGTTTTTGAGGGGTCTTCCATAAACAACCACCCGCCAGAAAGCTAGCCTCGTGCATCGACTTGTATGGAACGGACTCCGTGCCGTTCCGTTGCGTCGGTCGCGACGTCGGATCTCATTCCACGGAACGGCACGGAGTCCGTTCCCAACAGGAACTGTCGCTGGCGGCCGCCTTCTGACGTTTTGGCGCGTGGTTGCTATAAAATCGTGCCTGGTTTTCTCCTTGGAGTGACAGGTTGTGGCACTCCCCGTATTCTGGCGCGCGACTGGCTTGGCATGTTTTCTGTGCGCACCGTCGCGCAGGTGCGTTTTTCGTCCTAAATACTGCAATTGCAATGACTTACGACATTTTTAGTCGATTTTCATATTTGCGAAACCCAGACAATCGCGGTCGCTTGTGGCGCGTCACGGCACGTCGGTTACACCCCCCTTATGGATAAAATTGACCGGTGGGTGGCTTTCTGACGACGGGTGGTTACAGGGGGGGGCAAAGATTCCGCGGCACGCCGTGCCGAAATAAGGCTCATCCGGAAACGGCGTACCTGAAGCCCGCTGACACGGCAACGGTGGATTTTTTAACGCATAACAGGGCAATTGAATGGTGGCGTGGGGCTTCGGATCTCGGCGTCGTGCCCCCAGGCCGGGATGCGAAAGGAACGAATCCGCAGTACGGCCAGAAACCGCGAGAATCACGCTTAACTGCGAACCATACCGTTGCCATACAGCGTAATGCGAACAGGCCGCGCCGATATCTTAGCCGTCGTGCGACCGCTGTAACAGAAACCGGCGCGCGTTAGAATACACGCGTCGTTCGTTTCTTCGCCTCCTCGCCATCAGCTTCGGATGATCGCGATTAAGTCGATTCTCAGCCCCGGCAATCTCCGTGTGCGGAAGCTCGTCCGCGAAGCAAATGCCGCGATGCAACGCGGTGAGTTTAACGAAGCGGCGCAACTCTGTACGCGGGCCATTGAGCTTCGGCCAAGGTGGGCCGCCGCCTACGCGCAGCGGGCACACGCCTGGATCTGTTTGAGGAACTACGAACGGGCCATCGACGACTGCGCGACGGCGCTCAGCCACGAACCCCGATGTGCGGCGGCATACAACAATCGGTCGGTAGCCTATTCGGCCTTGAACCGCGATCAAGAAGCTTTGGCCGACATCGAACGCGCTGTTTGCCTCGCGCCGCTCGAAAGCCTGTATCTTGCTAACTGTGGCGTCTCGCATAAAAAGGCTGGAAACATCGCCGCGGCCGTCGACGATCTGCTGAAGGCGTTGCGATTGAATCCGGCCAACGTCTCGGCACGAATTGGGTTGGCGGAGACGTACGCTTCGCTTGGAAAAAATGATCTCGCCTTGCAGCAGCTTCAACGAGCGATTCAACTCCAACGGACCAGCCCAACGCCTACAAAAACCTGGCGACCTTGCGCGCCAATTGCACCGCAAAAGCTTATCGCGACGGCGCCCAGGCAATCGCGTTAGCCCGACGCGCGCTGGAACTCACCGGGGGAAAAAAACAAGAATGGCTCCGCGTGCTCGCCAATGCCTATGCGGAGGCGGGCGATTTCACAGCGGCGGAAAACTGGCTGCAAAAAGAGGTCGAACCGCCGCCGTCCTTGGAGACCGAGCCATCGCCACCGCCGATCAGGTCGGGTTCGTTCCAGTTCTCGCTCGCCGAGATCTGGTTCGTGCTGACGGTACTGGGGATCATTCTCGCGGTGCGACGGCTGTTCCGGCCGTTCGACGACTTTGTCGAATTCGACCCCTTCGGAGACCTAACGCTTGTTGCCGGATCGCTCTGTCTCCTTTACTCCGGCGGGCGGGAGTGCGTTCGCGAGATTCGACGGCGCGAACCGGGCCATCGACCGTACTACCTCGGCCTTGTTTGCGGGGCGCCGTTAGGGATTCTTGAGGGTTTGAGCTGGTACGTGCCGTTGGTGGCACGGCCGGCGATGAGAGGCTTGGAGTGGGACATAGTGATCTATGGCGCCCTCTCCACCAGCGCCGTGCTGGCTTGTATGGGCGGCTTCCTGGGCGGTGCGACGGCCATCATCCTCGATCGCGCAGTCAAGCGCCTCGGCCGCATCCAAAAACGGCACGGTTCTTCCGCGGAATCCGCGGATAATTCTCACGTTGTTTAGCGAGGCGACGGCTGCGTTTTCTAAGGCATTTGCCGGACAAATAAATGAAAGGTGACGTTTACTGCCACTGCCATCAAAAGAACCCTGGGCCGCGCTCGCGGGTCAACGACCGAGCGAGTTATTCGATCGCGTATTTCTCGTGTTCCTATCGTCAGCCCTATTTATTTGCCCGGTTGATGCCTGAAAAAACACACCGCAACCCTGCTAACAAGCTGCCCCGCCCGGACGTTTCGGAGCACTCACCGCGCACCGTGGTGTTGTCCGCAGGTGGGAAGCAACCGGTAAGAAATTCTTCGAGCCGGTTTGCCCAGTTGAGAATTGGGTGCCAGGTAGTTGGTGGCTCGAACGACCACTCCAGTCGTAGCACAGCGGGCGGTTGTTCACGACTGAAGAACTCAAATTGTACAAGTATTCTTAACAAGCCCCGAAATCAGGCCGAACCGTACCGTTCGCGCACCCAGGCGCGAAACTTGCGAATCCAGACCAACTCATCGGCGGCCATCTCGAAGTCGATAAACTGCCCCAGGTCTTTCACGCGCAAGATCGGCAGGTTCAGGCTGAATTCGCGTTCGACGTACCTGCCCTTGGCGTCGAGTGAATACGCCGCCAGCCCTTTTTTTCGCCAGCGCCAGATTTCCGGAACGCCGAGCGCCGAATAAATCCGCAGCTTCGACACGGCGCTACGGCTTACTTCCGTCTCGACAACCAAGTCTGGCGGTGGGTCAACGGCTAGATCGATGTCGAGGCGGCGGCACACGCGATGGTGGTTGAGAATGTAATAACATTCGTCGGCTTCGCATCCCTTGCCCAACTCGCGGCGCTTCCAGGTGGTCGAGCGCAGGCTGCGATGCGATACGCCTGTTTCCTCCATGAACGCTTCGATCATTCGGGCGATCCATTTTGCCACCGCCTCGTGGCTGGGCGAGGGGCTCACGAATTCCAGCCTCCCATTGTCGTAGGCCATGCGAACATGCCCGTTGTCTTCATTCTCGCGCAAGTGCTCATACATGTCCCAGGAGATGCCGGAAAGCACCACCCGATGTTCGCCCCGCAGCACAATTCTTTTTTTTTCTACGGTCGCCATGTCATTTCTCTTGAAAGGGAACAATGACGAAAGGAACAATGACACCCATACTTTACCACCGTCGATGCCAGGGTACAACTCTTTGGTAGCGTGCGAGTCGCGCCGCTGAAGAGGAATGCGAGGCGGACGTGATCACAAAGGGATTTGTTGAGACGCATTCGCTCCGGAAAGGAACGAACGCGATCGGAAAAGACTGTTTCAAGGAGGGTGGCTTGTTGTTGCCTGAATAACCTTGCGTCATGTCGGGAAAAGGAGGATGGGCTTTCTTGCCCGTCCAGTTATTTGGTGACGGGCTAGGAAGCCCACCCTCCACGACGCGCTGCCCCGGAATCGCGCCAGGTTATTTCGCCTCAAAGTGGCGTCGTGCGACGAACGCGCCGAGGTTAAAGGGCGCCGCTCGCTTGCTCCGCGAAGAATTCGTCGGAGGCCAGTAAAAGCTCGGCCAACGCATCGGCCGTAAGCGCGCCGCTTTGCAATTGGGGCAGCCAGAATTGCTGATCGGCGGCGCTGGCGGCGCGAACCAAAAAGTCGCTGTAGTATTGGTCGATGGCGGGCACACAGTGCCCCTACGGAGAATGACGAATAGCCTGCTGAAACTCGCTCGGGCTAAGCATCCGGTAGCCTCGTTCGGGCGTTTCAACGTAATACAGCAGGTCGTCGGCCGCGCCGGGGCTTAAAGCCTGTAGCTGTTCGCTGGAACCGATCGTCGTGTTGCGCCCCAATGGCAGCAACAGCGTGGTGCTCAGCCACTCTCCATCTGTGGGCCGAAACGTGCGGACAGTGGAGTCTCTGCCGAGCACAAGTAAGTTGCCTGTTTCGCTATTGAACGCCACCGAGGAATTCGTCGCGATTGAGCGGTCGATCACCGAACCGGCGGTTCCGTCGACGTGCCACAGGCGACAGCGCGAGTCAAAGCCGAAGGCGGCCAGCCATTGGCCATCGGGACTGAAGGCGACCGAAGCCTGCCAACCATGCTTCGGATCCATGACTGGCCCAGGACGGCCGTCGGAATGCCATACGCGGATCGCGCTGTCATGGCCCGCCGTCGCTAGCCGGCTGCCGTCAGCAGACCAGGCAATGGTTGAGATTCCGCCCAGATGGCCCGACAAGACTGGCCCTGCCCGCGGCGGTCGCAATTGCCATAGGCGCGCCTGCTTTTGCTTATCGCCAAGGCCGACGGCCAGTGTGTGGCCATCCGGGCTGAAGGCCAACGCCAGCACCGCGTCGTCCTGATGGGGCAGTTCCGCAATCAACTCCAGCTCGCCGGTCACAGCCCAGATTCGCACGACGCGGTCGTCGCCGACCGCGGCGATTTGTTGGCCGTCGGCACTGAACGCGCATGCTCGTTGCGGGCCGGCTGTTTCAGGGCACTTCCAGGCGGGGCTTCCATCCGTCACCCTCCAGACTTGCAGATTCCCCTCCCAACTCAATGACGCCAGGTGTTCGTGGCGCGAGTCAAAAGCCAGCCAACCGGTGGCGGGCGTTTTAATCACCCGGGCGACTCGGCCGGCTATATCTGATATCGAGATGGTTTCAAAATCCGCGACGGCGAACTGCCTGCCGTCCATCGAACAGGTAACGGCGGTCGCCTGCGGCGCCCGCCACTCGGCGAGCGTGCCCGCCTGGCCATCGGCTGCTTGCCACGAGCTCGTACGAGCCCAAGTGGTGAAGGTGGTCAGTTCCGTGTTGTCCACGCTCCAATTGATCGAGCGGACAGGACCGTTTGCTTTGCGCTGCCAAAGCGGCACGCGATCCTGCGTGGCGTACACACTCATGTTTCCTGACCACGTTCCAACGGCGAACGATTTGCCGTCGCCGCTCCATGCGATGGCGGTTATGCCCGCGTCGGCCGCACCCATCTCGACGGCGGTGGCCCACTGCGTCGTTTGCCAAAGACGCACCGTCTTGTCGGCGGCGCCCGACGCCAACCACTGGCCATCAGGACTGAAGGCGACAGCCTCGACAATACCGGAGTGACCGACAAGTGTCGGCCCTGCTTTGCCATCGGCGTGCCAGAGGCGAACGTCCTTGGAAAAAATGGCCGTGGCCAACCAACGACCAGCGGGGTGGATGGCCACCGAGCGCACGTCGCTGCCCACGTCCACCGTGGCCAATAGTTCGCCGCCGGCTTGCCAAAGCCGTACCGTTTGATCGTGCCAATCACCGCCAGAGGCGAGCAGGCCGCCGTCGCTCGACCAAGTGAGGCAGTTTACGGTGCTCGTGTGGCCTCGCAACACTCGCTCGATCTGGCCGCCGGGCATGCGCCAGATTCGTACGCTCCCGTCGCTTGAACCGGTCGCCAAACGCGTTCCGCCTGGCTGATAAGCGAGAGCGGAGACTGCCAATTCATGCCCGGCTAAGATGCCGGCCAACGACATGGTATCGGTCGCATAGAGCCGTATGCGACCATCAAGGCCGGCGACGGCGAGTTGGCGGCCGTCAGGACTGCGCGCCGCGACCGTGACGCCGCGGGCCTGGCGTGTTTCGACCTGCCAACGGCCAAGTCCGGGAAATACGCTCGGCCGCGGCGCCAGTCCAGGCAGCGATTGGCCAGCAGGCGCGGGTCGCCAACGATCCCTGATCCGGGCCACTCGTTGGGCGGCGACGGTAAGCTCAATCTCGTCGGGAGCGATTGTCAGATCGTCTTTCGATTCGGCGAACGTCAGCCGATACTTGCCCGGCGACAAGCTGGTCTGGCGGTTACGTTCAATACTCAGCGGCACGGCCTCACCCTCTTCGGGCGCAATCAATACGTCGACCTTACGCGGCGCTCCGTTTTCGATGACAAGTAATCCGTGGCCGGCCGCGAGCAGATCGAGATCGGCGCGGGCCAACTCGGCGGCCGGCGAATCAGGCAGGGCCGTAATGGCTTCGCGAAAGAGGGCCTCTGCATCCGCCTGTTGCCCCAACTTGAGATAGCGGTGCGCGAAAACGTATGCCAAGCGGGCTCGCAGGTCGGGTTCGAGTGCGGGCGCCGCGGCAGACCAACCGAGCGCGCCGCGAATTCCCTTCCAGCCCAAGGCCAATTGAGCCAACTGCGCCTTTCGTAGCGCGCCTTGTTCGATGATGGCCAAATAAAGATCGTGCGCGGTCTGGTTGACTAAATCCTCTTGCCGCGGCGACCATTCCCCGCCGAACGCTTCAAGACGCACGAACTCAGCGCCGGCCAATTCAAGCGGCAACTGGTATCGCTGGCGTACCGTAAGCCGGTCGAAAGCGAAGTCGTCAGCCAGTGCGCGGCCGCGCGACGATCGCCACATTTGCCGAAAGGTTTTTATAAGAACCTCGCGCCCGATCAGCGGTAATGCCACGCGCACCAGCGGCGCCGCGGCGGCGTCGGCTAACATGTGCTTGAAACATTGCTCCGCGTCATCGTCGGTCAAGTCGCCGGTAAGCGAGCCAAGTATCTGCAAGCAAAGCCAGCCCGCCGTCCCAAGCCCGGAGCGGGCGGCCAACTGCCGCAGTTGCGTGAGACCCTCTCGCCAGGCGTTTTGCGCACCGCGAGCGTCGCCGCGGCGATCACGCAGCGACCCTTGCAGTAGATAGGCGTAAGACAGCAGGTACTCCCGGTGGAAATCCTCCGCCAGCGGCTGGCTCAAGAGCATATCGATGTCGGTTTCGGCGTTTTCAAACGCTCCCATCGCGGCGTTGATGCGCGACCGCTCCAAAATCATCCCCTGTCTGAAACCGACTAGTTCCAATGGCGTCTGGCGGAGAAGGCGATCAACGGCATCAAGGGCCTCTCCTGTCTTGCCCGCCAAGCAAAGCAACCGCAGGAAGTGGACTTGGAGAAAATGGTATCGAGGGATTTGCTTGACCAAGGGCACTGCCAGTTCTAGTGCGCGATCGAGATCGCCGCGCGCCTCGTAGGCGCGCATCAGGTGCTGCGCCAATTCAAAATAGCGGGCGCTGTCGACGTTTAAAAACTTTCCGATCGCCAACGCGCGCTCGGCGTGCTCCACGCGTTTGGGCGTAAAGCGGAAGACGCTGCTCAGCGAAGCGAATTCACGGCTGTAAGAGCGCATAATTTCGTCTCGCACGTCGGCCGGAGCCAAGGCCGCAAGTTGTTCGACCGAGAAGCGGCCTGATAGGTTCTCGAAGATCGCCTCCGCGTCGTTGTCGCGTTGCTGCCGCAACCTCGCCACCCAAAGTTGGCAGCCCGCCAAAGGCGGCCAGCGATCGCCGGATTCGCCCGACAGGGCCTCGAAAGCATCGCTCGCCTCCTCGCCGCGATTGAGCGCCGCAAGGCATAAAGCCGACTTGTAACGGGCCTCCTGCCGCACATCGCCATCGGCGCCGGTGACAAGCTGTTTTTGATAGAGAGCAAGCGCGTCGCTGAAGCGTCCCTCGTCATACGCCACATCGGCGTCCTGCAAGCCGCTGCGGCGGCGAGGCAGAGAGCGGTTCAATGCGCGTAACGACGTCAAGTGTACGGCCGATGGCCAGCGCAGTCCGAAAAAGCCTCCGCCGGCGAGCGTGAAAGGATCGAGAAACTTCAGCGGCGGCAGCGAGTTGATTTGCAGCGAAAGCTCATCTCGCTGACGCCGGGCTGAGACACGTAGCGGCCCCTCCGGCAAATCGCTCGTGGCGCGCGTGCGCCGAACAAGAGCCACGCCGTTACGCCAAATCTCCTCGCTGACGAAGCCTGCCGTATCGCGCGCGTCGGCGAATGTTTGTGGGGCCGCGGCGGCCATTTCTTCCGAATCATGCAGTCGCGCTTGCGGCGACAGCCGCAAGACGAAGCTGTAGCCTCCGTCGCCGGCGCCATTCAGCACCAGGCCGATCTCGGAGGCCGATTGCCAGGTCTCGGCAAACGTCGCCTCGAGGGCGACATCGCCCTGGCAGGCAACGCTTGTCAATAGCCGGCGCGGAGGCAATTGCTCCTCTTCCGCGGCGCCGCCCGGACGCCACGATAGCTTTTGGCCGTCGGCGACCGTGGCGACGTCGAATACCTCACGCGCCTTCGCAAACGGTGGTTGCAAATCGAAGACGCTTTGCCATTGGCTGCGGCGATCGTCGAGAGCGGCGCGCAGCCCCTGCGATCGGCCGGGATCGCGCCGCTCCAAGAGACCGATGGCCGTTTCGATTTCTGAAAGTTCAGCGTCCGCGAGCTTGGGCGCCGCTAATGCCTGCTCAATCACGCTCGCGTAGGACTGGCTGAGGCGCGAGCGCGCCTGCGCGGCCCGCTGGGGAGAGAGCGCTTCGATGCGCGTCGCCAGTGCGTCCAAATTGGTCAGCGGTTCTCCGGCCAGCGTCAAGCCATCCAGGGCCATCTCGAACTCGCCCAAAGCCGCCGTCAACTGTTGGCCGCGGTTCGCGCGGCCGGCAAAGTGCCCGGCGGCCCACAGTGAAACGCACAAGACGACCACCGCCAAGCAAAGCGCCGCGGCCAGCGGCTTACGCCGCGCCCAGCGCCAAACACGGGCCACAGGTCCGATGCGGCGCGAGCGGATTGGCTCGCCGCGCAAGGTTCGCCCAAGCTCATCCGCCAGTGCCTGCGCGCTTGCCAACCGATGCGCCGGATCTTTCGCTAGACAGCGCAGGCAGATCGTTTCCAGATCGCGCGTGACCGCCGCATTCAACAGCCGCGGCGAAACCGGTTCGCACTCGACCACCTGCCGTAAAGTTTCGATGGCCCCCTGGGCCTGAAACGGCGGCCTGCCGGTCAACAGGCAATACAGGATCGCGCCTAAAGAATACACGTCGCTGTGTTTGCCCGTGGCACTGATCTTGCCCTGAGCCTGTTCGGGCGACATGTACCCCGGCGTGCCCAGGATTTGGCCGCTGGCGGTTTGGCCCTGATCGGCTTCGAGATTTTTCGCCAGGCCGAAGTCGGTGATTTTGGGTTGACCGTCGACGGTCAACAAGATGTTCCGCGGCTTGAGGTCGCGGTGAATGATTCCGTGTTGATGGGCATACTCGACCGCCGTGGCGATACGCTCCACCATCTCGGCAGCGTCGCGTGGCGCCAGGGGACCGCGAGCGAGCTGGTCGGCCAGGTTTTTCCCTTCGATGTAGGCCATCGAAAAGTAATGCTGGTCGCCGTCGCCGCCCACTTCAAAGATGGGCACGATGCCCGCATGGTCGAGCTTGGCCGCCGCTTCGGCTTCGCTACGAAAGCGATTGATTTCCTCGGGCGAGGCAAGAGAGCCCGACAGGATCATCTTCAACGCGACCATGCGATTGAGCCGCACCTGCCGCGCCCGATAGACCACACCCATTCCGCCGCGGCCCAAGACGCTGAGAATCTCGTAGCCGGCGACGACCGGATGTTTTTGCCCCGAGTCGCCGTGGCTGCTCTCTAGCGGCAGCGTGGCGGCGAGCGGCCACTTGGCGGCCTGTCCCTTGTCGGCGAGCTCGGCGTCAACCTGGTTCAGCGACGCGACGATGGAGTCACTTTGCGCCGAAAAACGACTGACATATTCCGCGTGGTCTGGTCGGTCGCCCCAACGATGGCGCACCCGGTATTCATGCGCGATCAAGTCGGCCGGCAGTTCTTCAAGCCGCAATATCGTGGAAAAGCGGTGGACATAGTCTTCGAGCCGCGGGCGCAACGGTAATTCGTCTTGCGCGTTTGAATCATCGGCCGAACGATCGACGGTCTCGGCGGTACGCGCGTAATGCCAACGCGCTTCGAGATCGAGCGGCAACAGCCTGAGCAACAAGGGCCTTCGCGCGTCGGCCGCGGCTGCCGAGATGAAAGCGTCGATTCGCGGCGGACGGGACTCCCGCCACGACTGCCCGAAGCGTCGGCATAGCTCGTCCAGTTGGCGATGCGAGTGACTTCGATCAGCGCTGAGGTTCTGGAACCAATCGATTGTTTCTGGCGGCATGGTTCGCCTGCGGGCGGCGGAATGCTGATACGGAACCAGTGCCAATATACATCACCCCTCGAATAGCTGTAAACCAACTAGCCCACATGCTTTCTGCGGATTCCACCGCTGCATTTCTCTTGTTTTGCCGGCGAAAACGGCGCAGGAATTGGTCCATGTCTTCTCCGGATACGAGTCATAAGTATCGTGAATCTCCTTCCTCGATCGTTTATCGCCGGGTGGGGGTTCGCGTGGCGTTGGTTCGCGTGGTAAAGTGGCGGCGCCGCCGAATCCCGGCGGGGTGGTCGTCGCGCTTTGCGCGGAGACCGCGCCGAACCCACCCTCGAAATCGAATCCAGGCACCAACCAAGATGAAACCACTCGACGCCGCCCGCATCGTATTCGCCATTCTCCTGCTTCTTTGGCCTTGGCCTGCGGCGGCGGACGAGGGGAAGATCGCCGCGGCCTTAAAGCCCGCCGTCGAGAGCCAGACGCTGGCCGGCGCGGTGGTGCTGGTCGCCGACAAAGAGAAGACGCTCTGTGTCGAAACGGTTGGCTACGCCGATCTCGCTGCCAAGCAGCCGATGCGAGCCGATAACGTCTTCTGGATCGCCTCGCAATCCAAGCCCATCACGGCCACCGCTTTGATGATGCTGGTCGACGCGGGCAAGGTCGATCTCAATGACCCGGTGGAGAAGTATTTGCCGGAGTTTAAGAACCAATGGCTGGCCGTCGAGCGTGACAACGACCATCTGCTGCTCAAGAAGCCAAGCCATCCGATCACGGTGCGCAACGTGCTGAGCCACACGAGCGGGCTGCCGTTCAAATCGGCCCTCGAAGAGCCGACGCTTGACCGGCTGCCGTTGGCCGTCGGCGCGCGAAGCTATGCCATGACGCCGCTCGATTTCGATCCCGACAGCGACTGGCGTTATTCCAACGCCGGCATCAACACCGCCGGCCGCATCATCGAAGTCGTCAGCGATATGGCTTACGAAGATTTTCTCGACCAGCGGCTCTTCCAACCGCTGGACATGAAAGACACCACGTTCTGGCCCAATGAGGAGCAACTCGCGCGGCTGGCCAAAAGCTACAAGCCCACCGCCGACAAAAGCGGCCTGGAAGAACTTCCGATCACGCAGCTTCAATACCCGCTGAACGATCGTCGCCGGCAACCGATGCCCGCCGGCGGTTTGTTTTCCACCGCGCCTGACGTGGGCCGGTTTTGCCAGATGATTCTCAATGGCGGCCAATGGGAAGGCAAACGCTATTTGTCTGAAGCCGCGGTGAAAGCCATGACCAGCCGACAGACGCCGGCCGCGCTCAAGCAAAGCTACGGTTTGGGCTGGGCGACCGGAGGCGACAGTTTTGGTCATGGCGGCGCCTATGCCACCAACATGTCGATCGACCCCGCTCGTGGGCTGATCACGGTGTTCATGGTGCAGCACACCGGCTCTCCCGACGTAGGCAAGTTGAACGGCGCCTTTGTGGCCGCGGCGAGAGAAGCGTTTGGCGAAAAATAGGATTCCGTGGCGCACGCGCGGCTGCGAATCAGTAGTTCCAACTGTACTGCAGGCGCACGCCTTCGTTGTCAAATTCAGTGGGAACCGACTGGCCGAACGGCCCAACGTGGAAATTAGAGTTGGTGGCGAACTGATACCAGAACTGGCCATAATACCCAATATAGAGGCTGCTATTGCGCATCCGTGCGGGCCGCCAATTCAAGCCAACTTGCACCGTCAGCACCGGAACGGACTGCAAAGCGGTGTCGACCACGGTGCCGCTGTCGAACCCGCCGCCCGGAAGCGGCACGGTCGTCACGGCGAAGAATTTTTGCTTGTCGCGCGTGAAGAGGTTGGCGATGTCGATGCTGTTGATCAGCGACAGTCCGGGCCGCTTTCTCAGCCGGCGGTGGCTCTCGACGCCAAAGTGGAAACCAAACGCCGTGGTGCGATTGCTCGCCCCCTGGCTGACCAACGTGCTCCCCGCGGCCGCTTGCGAAAACGGCTGATCGACCCGGCTGCTGAAATACGTTTGCGCCGCGCGCAAGCCGCCGCGAAATCGCAGGGTCCAATTGTCGAAGGGGGTGTACTCCCGTGTTCCATAATCAAAATCACTGAAATTCACGAAGAACTTCGTGGTTCGCGTCGCCGGGCCGTCGGGGCCGGCGACCAGTCCCGTTCCCCAGGTCTGAAAGTACCGATCCGATAGCGATATTTCGCCGAAACCCGAGGGAAGGCGATAGCCTATTTCGATGCGTGGACTCGCGGTCCAATGGAGATGGGCGCTGCCCGGTTGCACCACGAACCTCTTGCCCAACCCGGTCGTGACCTGTTCGAGCATGTCGTTGCTCACGTGCGTCTTGATCACCGCGACATCAACATTGGCGAACCAGCCCGGTCGCTGCCACTGCGGGGGATCGAGAATCCGGTCACGCTGAAAAAAGGGCCCCTCAAGATCCGCGGCCGGCGCGACAGGCGGCGCCGGATCGAACAACGACCGCGGCTGGATGGGCGGCCGCGGCAGCGAGGCGCGGAAAGCGTCCTCCTCCTCGCCCTCCAGCGCCGCCATCATCGAATCGGACGGTGCTGGAATCTCTTCCTCCGTGGCATTCTGGGGGTCGGATTGCGTCGAGGCGAAGCGCATGATGGAGCGGTGGGCCGAGGTATCGAGCGGCGGCGCTTGGGCGCGAGCGACGGCCGAGAGCGCGAGGATCGCTCCCAGCAGCGCCATGCTCAGCGTTTCTCGAGGCTTATACACCATAACACTCCTTGTTTCCGTTGGCATCTGTCGTCACTCTCCTCACCGTCGCGTGCTCGTAGCCGTGTCGACTGCCGACCGCGCATTTGCCAACGGGGGACGTATATCGCTCGTAGCGGTTTGAGCGGCGGACTTGCCGCTCACCGCCGACGGATTCTTCGTATTGTTCGTTTGGACCGGCACTGGTTGCGCTTGGTCGCCTTTCGCCGCCATGACCCCCGTCTGACCGCCCGGTGAGCGTCTGGCGCAGGCGTCGGCCAAGGCGGTGTGGCCGCACGGCCACGGATTAAGGTGACTCAGGTCAGGCAGTTCGGGAAACTCGCGCTGCGTGGCCATTTGAAACAGATCATCGGTCTGCAAGAAATTGGCCAAGGCCACGACGCTCGACCACGACGAACCCAGCACTCCCAGATACGCTATGACGTTCGTTGAAAGGTTTTGTTGCGCCAAAACGAGGTCGCCAAAGGACGAGTTGGGGTCGACCTGGCGGCGCGCATAGACGCCACGGTAGTAGCGGACCATGTCGGGCAGGATTTGGCAGCGATAGTCTTCCAGCGCAATCAGGTTGTTCCGGTAATTGGTGTAGGCCTGGCCCAGGTTGTAGGTCAGGTTCACTTCGGTTCGATGCGATTCCTCGGAGGCGCGAATCAGCGCCGCCTCGGCGCTGATGATGCCTCCTTTGTTCAGGTTGAAGACCGGTATCGGCATGCTCAAGGCGAGCGTCTTGTAGGTGCCGAACGGCGCCACCGTGTAATCCTTGCCCATCGCCATCCGCACGTCGAAATCGGGAATGGGCTGCACCTGCGCCAATTTCAAGTTGTAGCGCGCGATCGGCACCTGGTTGCGCGCCATGAGGATGTCCGTGTGGTTTTGCAAGACACGGGCTTTCACCTGGTCGTATTCGTAATAGGGAAACAACCGATCGACGGCGCCGTCGACCTTCGACAACGGGAGCTGCTGCAGGTTCAGAACCGCCACAAGCTGTGTCCAGTCGTAGAAGTAGGTGGCCAGCGCCTGTTTGTAGACCATCCGCACGGTGACCGCCTGCGCCCGCAAGGCCGTTGGCTCAAAGGAGGCCGCTTGGGCGCCTTTTAACAGGCCCGTCTGCAGGCGATACATATCATCCGTGAAGCGCACTAACGCGCGCAGCACGGCCAAGGTTTCCTGGTCGACCAACACCGAGAAATAGCCGGCGCGGACCTGAGTGGCCAAATCGCTGCGGGCGCGACGCAAGGCAAGTTGCGCGTTCTCCAGACGCACCTGGGCCGCGCCCACGCCGTACTTCTGCTTGCCGGCCGTGCGAACCGACTGTTCAAAAAAGAATCCTTGCACGCCGGCCGTCGTGTTGATGTTGGTCGGATCGACCAAGTAGCCCGCCGATGGATTCTGGTAGGTCTTGGCCTGCAGCAGATCTCCCCTGGCCGCTTGCACGTCGGAAATCGCCTGGCGCAGCGCCGCGCTGTTGGCGGCGGCGATCTGCTGCAGGTCGGACAAGGTGTAAGCCATTCCATTCGGCCCCAGCCCGACTTGCGGCTCGCGCGGCAGCGGTGGCAACTCCGCGTAGATTTGGTCGATGACGCTGTTTCGCCGCGCGTCCTTGGGAAGCTCCACGCGGGACGCCGACGAACCCGGCACGCGCGCGGGGATTTGCAAGTCGAGATTCGACTTTCCGAACGGCGGGCCACGCCATCCGCTTTCGACTTGGCCGCTCTCGACTTGCGATGGAGCCGGCAGTGGCCTGGTCTGACCGCGCATCCAGCCTGCGGCCTGGGCGTCGAGCGAAGGCTCGGAAGGCTCAGGCGGCCTCAAATCTGGACGCGCGGTCGGCTTTAAATCTGGACGCGCAGAGGGCAACTCCGCGCCGCCTGCATCCCTGCCATCGCGAGGCTTCGTCGGCTTGGGGGCGCGAGCGGGGGAGATGACGTCGTAGGGCTGATTGGCAATCCGACATGCCATCTGGTCGGTTTCCGGCCGCACGGGCCACCGACAGCCGCTCATCAGGAGCAGCGAGCTGAACAGTAACAGACGCCTTACGCACATGAACCAAATCCAAACGGATTTGGCCGCTATTCGGCGCCATCCGTATTGCCTCCCTCCATGAATGCCCTACGAAGAAGAATTCGACCGTTACAATCGGAACATTCAGCAGAACCGATAATATCCGAATCAGGGATGTATTTTCCCCATTTTACCCAAGCGCCAGAGAGATCACTCTGGTCTACTCGCTTCGCGCACGGGCCCCCGAAAACGCGCGACTGTGTGTGTAACGGAATTCGTGAGAATTCTGGCCATTATACTGCACGCTGGCCGGAATGAGGCTGTCGGTGTGACCGGAGGATGGGCTTCCTAGCCCGTCCAGTTGTTTGGTGACGGGCTAGGAAGCCCATCCTCCAGGAACCCGCCGTTTGCTAGACGCTCTAATGCGCTATCGATGCGCCGGCTTTCGGCGGCTCGCGGTGGCCGTAGAAGCTGTAGAGCACCGGCATCAGGTAGCGGTCGAGGAACAACGTCACGGTCATGCCGCCGACCACGACGATGGCCAGAGGTTGCGCTGTTTGGCTCCCCATCTTCGTCGATAGCGCGGCGGGCAACAGTCCTAGAATGGCCGTCAGGGCGGTGATCATCACCGGCCGCACCCTTTTCAACGATCCCTGTACGATGGCTTCCTCTAGCGGCAACCCCTTCGCGCGCAGAGCGTTGAAGTAGGAGATCAAAAGCAACCCCTCCATGATGGCAATGCCAAACAGTGAAACGAAGCCCACCGCCGCGGAGATGCTAAAGTGCGTGCCCGTCAGATACAGCGACCAGATACCGCCGACGGCCACGTCAAAAACATTACTGAAGATCACCAGGGTGTCTAAAATCGAGCGGAACGCCGAATAGAGCATGACGAAAATCAAGGTCAGCGAGAGCGGAATGATCCACAACAGCCGGTGGTTGGCCTCTTCCATCTGTTCAAATTCGCCGCTCCACACCGCCCGATGAGGGACATGGAAGAGGTGCTCTGTTTTTTGTTTGGCCTCGTCGACGGCGCCGCCCAAATCGCGGCCGCGGACGCTGAACTTGATGGCGATGAAGCGCTGCCCCTGCTCGCGGTAAATGGTCGAAGCGCCGGAGTGGTCGAAACGGCCGTTCGGCTGCGGCAGGCCGTCGGCGCCGACGGGCGTCACCAGGTCGCCGAGGCGGATGCGTGGCGTGCCGGTGATCGGGTTCGACGTATCGGCCAACGCGCCCAAGACCGCGGCGGGCGGCAGGGCCTGTCCGCTGGGATCGGGCTTATCGCTCGAACCCCGCGGCCGCGTCACCAGGTTGTTGCCGATGTCAACCGGGATGTTCAGGATGGACATTTCGTTCGACCGCCGCCAAAGGGGCCAACGGATCGAAATGTCGAACCGCTTTTCGCCTTCGACCATCGTCGACTGCGGCGTCGCCGCCAAAGCGCTGGCCACGACATTGTTCACGTCGGCGGTTGTCACGCCCCACTTCTGGCACTTGAAAGGGTCAACACGGAACTGCAAGTGCGACGCCCCACGAACGTGAAAGATGCCCACGTTGGCGATACCCTCGATGTCCTGGAGGATTTTGCCGGCCTGCTCGGCAAGCGACTCCAGTTTGTCAATGTCAGGCCCGAAAATCTTCAGCGAATTGTCGCCCTTGATGCCCGACAGCGCCTCCATGACGTTGTCGCGGATGCTTTGCGAAAAGTTCCAGGCGATGCCTGGAATCAGTCGCTGAAGGTCGGCGTTCATCGCGGTGATGATCTCCTTTTTGGTCCGCGCGCGATTGGCGCCGAAGATCCATTTGCGCCAGCCGGTGGCCTCGGCCAGCTTAGGCCAATCTTTCTCAGGACGCAGCGGCACGAAGTATTCGCTGCTGTAGTATCCCTCGGTGTCGGTGCCGTCGTCAGGCCGGCCGCTTTGGGTGACAATCGATTCGACCTCAGGGTAGGTCGCCAGGATCGCCCGCGCCTGCTTGGCGATGTCGACCTGGCGACTCAGGCTCATGTTCAGGGGGCCGATGCCCCGCAACCAGAGATTTCCCTCTTCCAGCTCCGGCATGAACTCGCGTCCCAACTGCGGAATCAAACAGGCCGTGCCACCGATCAAAAAGGCCATCAGGGCGCAAGTGATTTTGGGGTACTTGAGGCAAAGCTGCAGCTTCCAGAGGTAGCGGAACTTCATGGCCCGCACCAGCACGTTCTCCTTCACCGGCTTGAAACGCTTGAACATGAGCATGGCCAAGACCGGCGTGAGCGTCACGGCCAGCACCAGCGCGCCCGCCAAGGAGAAGGCGTAGGTTTGTGCCATTGGGCCAAAAAGCTGCCCTTCCGGGCCACTCATGGCAAACAGCGGCACGAAGGCGCAGACCATGATCAACACGCTGTATAACAGCGCGTGATCGATCTCATGCACGAACCGCAAAATCCGCTCTTTGATTGGCCGATCGGCGTAAAGCCCGCCGGCCATGTTGCGATTGATGTTCTCGACCACCACCACACACGAATCGACGATGATACCGAAATCGACCGCCCCGATCGAAAGCAGATTCGCCGAGTTGCCACGCAGATAAAGCAGCGAAAAGGCGAACGCCAAGGCCAGCGGGATATTGATGGCCACGATGATCGCCGTCTTGATGTTATTCACGAACATGAACAGGATCGAGACTACCAGCGCCACGCCGAGACAGAGGTTCTCGGTCACCGTCTCGGTCGTGATGTGGAACAGGTCGGTGCGGTCGTAATACGTTTCGAGTTTCGTGCCGGGCAAGAGCCGCCCAAAGGTCGGATCGCTTATGTCGCGCACCTTGTCTTTGACGTCTTTCAGGCACGGCGTGGTGTCTTCTCCCTTGCGCATCAGCACGATACACTGCACCTTATCGTCCTCGTCGTGCCCCACGTCGGCCAGCGACAAGGCCGATCCCGGCGGTCGCGGCTCGTCGGCGCTGTAGTAACCGACCCGCCCGAGCCGCGTCTTGTTGGCGACGACCACGCCCCGTTCGCCGGGCAATTGTCTCAACTGCAGCCGCCCACCCTCGACGACGTCTTCGACACGAATCGGCGCGTTGTTGACCGTGGCGACGACACCCGCGCGAATCTCCCGCAGGCGGCGCAGCTCTTCCGCGCGCAGCATGGCCGCCGCCGTCTCCGCGTCGTTCAGGCCCACCACCTTGTTCATAGGATCCATGGCGCCGCCGTACAGGCCGATGCTGCGCACCGTTTGAACGGTCTGGCCCGAGGGCAGATAGTCGCCGCCAACCGTGAAATTGCCTTTGGCCACCGCCGCGCGGAGTTGTCCCAGGGTGACGCCATAGCGGCGCAGGCGATCGGGGTCGGGCTGCACCTCGTAGCGCCGCACGGTGCCGCCGAAACTGCTGGCGCCGACGACGCGCTGCACCCGGCGAAGCTCGCGCTCCAGAACCCAGTCTTGCATCGCCTTGATGTCGTTGAGCGTGTAGATCTCACGGCCCGACTCGTTCTTGGGAGCCGTCAGCATGTAGCGATAAATCTCCCCGGTGGGAGACATCGGCGAAACCTGAGGGATGACGTTGGGCGGCAGCGGTTCAGCCATTGTCGCCATGCGGTTGATGACTTCCTGCCGCCCGGCCTTGTACGTGTATTTTCCGCCGTAGTACCAGGTCATCTTCACGTCGGACAAGCCGAACAGCGACTTGCTGTTGATCTTTTTCAGGCCCGGCATGGTCGCGAACGCCACTTCAAGCGGGATTGTCACCTGCCGTTCCACCTCCTCGGCCGACGCGCCAGGGAACAAGGCGATCACCTCCACGATGGCCGGGGCCGGGTCGGGGTAGGCCTCCACGTTCACGTTGAAGAACGAAAACAGGCCCATCCCCGCCAGGAAGATGGCCAGCACAATGACCACCAGCGGGTTGTCGAGCGACCAGGCGATGAGTTTTCGGATCATAAATCAACTTACCCCGCGTGATACCTGGAAAAGGAGGATGGGCTTCCTAGCCCGTCCAGTTGTTTGGTGACGGGCTAGGAAGCCCATCCTCCAGGAGCGCGGTCGTTTTGTTTGGCACTGTAAGCAACCAGCTATATATCTATTTATTGTCTCGTGTCTCACTCTTGCTCGCTTGACGCATCCGGGCCGCGTGCTCGGCCTCGCGCTTTAGATCTATCACGGTGGCCTTGAGCTCCAGCGAACCCGCCGTCAGGCAGAGCTCGCCCGGCCGCAACGGCTCCTTGGGCAAGAGACCCTCTTCGGCCTCCCGATCCGACAATCGCTCCTTCTCCGGGATCTCCGTGGACCGCACGAACACGGTGCGCTCGAACCGATGCGTCACCTCGACGCGACGCATGGTAAAACGGTGTTTACCGGCTTCGCCTTGAATGAAGACCAGGCTCTGAATACCGTCGTCGATCAGCGCATCGACCGGAATCTCGACCACGCCTTGCGGAGGCGGAATCCGCACGGCGGCCTTGACATATTGCCCGCCGCGGATTTTCTTGTGTGGATTCTCAACGTACCCTTTGATGACCGCCGTGTGCATGTTGGGGTCGATCACGTAACCGATTTCGTCGATCGTGCCGCGCAGCCCTCCTTTTTTGTTCGTCCGTTCGCCGGCGTTCTGGTTCGCGGAATCGGATGCGGCGCTGACCGTCTCCACGGTCCAAGTTCTTTCGTTCGTCGGCAACGACTCAAGCTTAGGCAGGTCGTCCTCCGGACAATAGGCAATGACCAACAGCCGGTCGACGTCGGCGATTTGAAACAGATTGACCGTGTTGTCGACCACCATCTCCCCCTCGTGGAGATTTCGTTCGACGATCACGCCGTCGAACGGCGCCCGCAAGGTGACCTTGGCCCAGGGGTTATCGAGCAGGTTTTTCGTCTCCTTGGCCGGGCTGAGCTTGCCCGCGGGATGGCCGTCGCCTTTGGCCCAGCGGCCGCCCGGCGTCTTGAACCAGGCGTTTTTGTCGGCGCTGATCTTTTTGGCTTCTTTGTGCAGGGCATCGATTTCATCCTGGGGAATGTCCCAGACACTGAGGTTGTTTAGTGCCCGGTTGACGGCGTTGCGATCGGCCTGCACGTTGCGCCACATGGTGAGATAATAGACCTCGGTGACCGAGTCGCGGTTCTCCTCGACGCGGTCCATGATCGTCTGGTCGAGCTCGAGCTGGACCAGGGCGTCGAGAAGATCGTTCTTCTTGGTGCCGACCTCGACGCTATACAGCACCGCCAGTAGCTCGCCTTCCTTGACGCGATCGCCTTGCCTGATCTCGCGAAACTCCGACCGCTGCGTGTCGCGCGAGAAATCATGGACCTTGGCCACCTCGACGACACGGGCCGGGGCAAAGCGAGCTTTGACCCGCGCCAAGCGGTTCGGGTTGAGCATGGTTGTGCCCGGCATGATCAGCGGTTCTATTTCTCTCGGCGGCTCGGCTTCGGCCATTGCCGCGCGCGTCGTGCCATCGCGCCCGTGCTTGACGATGCCCAATTTCGCGCAGACTTCGTCGGGCACGTCGATCGTGTAGTCCACATCCGGCACGAGCGTGACCTTGGCCTCGGTCGCGTTCGCCGAGTTCTTCTTAGGGTCGCTGCCGGCAAGCACATGCAGGGGTATGCCGGAAAGGAAGCTATAAACCGCCGCGGCGGGTGGAACCAAGAGCACAAGGAGAAGCGCGACGATCACCGCGCGTCGCACCCAACGCGTCCAAGCTTTCGCCTCGGCGGCGCTCTCTTCCTCTTGGAATTCTTCGACCGGTTCAATGGTTTGTTGGCTGGAGTTCATTTGGTAACCTTGGTTAAAATGCCGCGATTGATCCGGCAATCGCGGCCACGATCGTCAATGGGCCATCGCCCCGCTGCCCGCCGGCGGTTCCCGATGACCATAAAAGCTGTAGAGCACCGGCATCAGGTAACGCGTCAAAAACATCGCGGCCGTCATGCCGCCGACCACCACGATGGCCAAGGGTTGCGCCGTCTGGCTGCCCATCTTGGTCGACACGGCGGCGGGTAAAAGCCCCAGGATGGCGGTCAAGGCCGTCATCATCACCGGCCGCACGCGGCGCTCGGCGCCTTGGATAATCGCCCTGCGCAGCGGCAGCCCTTCGGCGCGCCCTTGGTTGAACGACGATACGAGCAACAGACCGTCCATAATGGCGATGCCGAACAACGAGACGAACCCGACGGCGGCCGAGACGTTGAAATTTGTGTTGGACAAATAGAGCGCCCAGATGCCTCCCACCGCCACGAAGAGGACGTTTGAGAAAATCACCAACGTGTCGAGAATCGACCGGAAGGCCGAGTAGAGCAGAACCAAAACCAGTCCCAGCGACAAAAGAACGATCCAACCCAGACGAGTGTTGGCGTGCTCCATCAGCTCGAACTCACCGCTCCAGACCGGCCGATAGGGAAACTTGAAAAGGTGCTCCGTCTTCTCCTTGGCCTCGGCCACCGCGCTGGCCAGGTCTCGCCCGCGAACGCCGAACTTGATGGGGATGAAGCGGGTTCCTTGCTCGCGGTAGATCATCGCGGGGCCGGATTGATCGAACTGGCCCTCCGGGTCGGGCGAGCCGTCGGCGCCCATCGGCGAAACCAGGTCGCCCAGGCGAATGCGTGGTGTTGCCGTGATTGGGTTCGAGGTGTCGGCCAGCGTGCCTGTCACCGTGGCGCCCGTCAATGCATGGCCGCTCGCGTCAGGCGTGAAGTCCGCTCCGTTTGCCAAGACGACCTGGTTGTTGACGACATCAACCGGAATATCGAGGATCGACGTCTCGCTCGACCTGCGCCACTTGGGCCAGCGAACCGAGATGTCGAACCGCTTTTCCCCCTCGACCATCGTCGACTGTGGCACGGCCGCCAAAGCGCTCGCCACGACGTTGTTGACGTCGGCCGTCATCACGCCCCATTTTTGGCACTTCACCGGATCGACGCGGAAGCGCAACTGCGATCCACCGCGCAGATGAAAGATGCCCACGTTCTTGAAGCCGTCGATGCTCTTCATGATATACCTGGCTTCTTCCGCCAGGCGTTCCAACTCGTCCACGTCGGGACCAAGGATCTTGAGCGAGTTTTCTCCCTTGATGCCTGTCATGGCCTCCAGCACGTTGTCGCGGATAATCTGCGAAAAGTTCCAGAGGATGCCGGGAATGACGCGATCCAGCTCGGCGTCCATGGCGGCGACGATTTCTTTTTTCGTCCGCGCGCGTTTGGGGCCGAAGACGCGGCGCCAGCCGGTGGCGTCGACCAGCTTGGGCCAGTCGTTCTGGGGCCGCAGCGACACGAAGTATTCGCCGCTGTAATAGCCCTCGGTGTCGGTGCCGTCCTCTGGGCGGCCGCTTTGGGTCGTGACCGACTCCACCTCGGGAAACGTGGCCACGATCGCCCGTGCTTGCCGCGCCAGCTCGGCCTGATGCTCCAGACTCATGGCCAAGGGGCCGGTGGCGCGTAGCCATAGGTTGCCTTCCTCCAGTTCGGGCATGAATTCCCGTCCCAATTGTGGGAGCAAGCAAAAACTGCCGACGATGATGAACACCAGCGCGGCGAGGGTGATTTTGGGGTAGTCCAGACAGAGCTTGAGGTTCGAGATGTAACGCGTTCGCATGCCGCGAACCATGAAGTTCTCCCGTTTAGGCTCGAAACGCTTGAAGACCAACATGGCCAAGACCGGCGTCAGCGTCACGGCCAGAACCAAGGCGCTCGCCAACGCGAAAGCGTAGGTCTGCGCCATGGGTCCAAACAGCTCTCCCTCCGGGCCGGTCATCGAAAACAGCGGGATGAAAGCGCAGACCATGATCATGACGGAGTACAAGAGCGCGTGGTCGATCTCGTGCAAGAAACTCAGAATCCGCGCCTTCATCGGCTGTTCGCCGCGGTGGCCGCTCGACAGGTTGCGGTTGATGTTCTCCATCACCACCACCGACGAATCGACGATGATGCCGAAATCGACCGCCCCGATCGAAAGCAGGTTCGCCGATTTGCCGCGCACGTAGAGCACCACGTAGGCGAACGCCAAGGCGAGGGGAATGTTGATGGCCACGATCACCGCCATCCTGACGTTATTCATGAACATGAACAGAATGATGAAAACCAACGCCACACCCACACAAAGGTTCTCGATGACCGTTTCGGTGGTGATGTGGAACAGGTCGGTGCGGTCGTAATACGTTTCCAGCTTCGTGCCGGGCAGCAGCCTGCCGAAGTTCGGGTCGTTGATTTGTTCGACCTTCGCTTTGACGTCTTTCAGACAGGGCGTGGTCTCCTCGCCCTTGCGCATCAGCACGGTGCAGCGCACGTTGTCGTCGTCGTCGTGGCCGACATCGGCCAACGTGAGCGTCGAACCGGGTTCGCGTTCCTCGTCGGCGGCGAAATAACCGTGACGCCCCAACCGCGTGCGATGGGCGACGACCACGCCTTTGTCGCCCGGCAACTGGCCCGGCAACAGCCGGCCCCCTTCGACGACGTCTTCAACGCGCACCGGCACGTTGTTGACCGTGGCGACCACCAGGGCGCGAATCTCCTGAATGCGGCGTTTCTCCTCAAGGCGGAGCACTTTGGCGGCTTCCACGGGATCTTTCATTCCCACCACCAGGTTCACCGGATCGGCGGCGCCCGCGAACAGACCGATGCTTCTCACCGTCTGAACCGTCTGGCCCGAGGGGAGATAATCTCCGCCCACCGTAAAGTTGCTGTTGGCCAGCGCCTCTTGGAGTTGCGTCAGCGTGATTCCGTAACGGCGCAGCCGCTCCGGATCGGGCTGCACCTCGTAGCGCCGCACCGTGCCGCCAAACGTGGCCACGCCGACAATCCTCGGCACCCTGCGTAACTCGCGCTCCAAGAGCCAGTTTTGCATGGCCGTGATGTCGTTGAGGTCGTAAATCTTACTTCCCGATTTGTCGCGCGGCACTCGTACCACGTAACGGTAAATTTCTCCGGTGGGAGACGCCGGCGAAATCTCCGGGATCACGCCCGGCGGCAGCGGTTGGGCGATCGTCGCCATGCGGTTGATGACCTCCTGCCGGGCCGCCAAGTAGGGATACTGGCTGCCGTATCGCCAATTCATCTTCAGGTCGGACAGGCCGAACAACGACTTGCTGTTCACCGTGTTCAATCCAGGCATGCCCGCGAAGGTGACTTCCAAGGGGATCGTCACCTGCCGCTCAACCTCTTCGGCCGACGCGCCGGGAAACTTGGTGATCACCTCCACGATGGCCGGCGCTGGATCGGGGTAGGCCTCGACGCTGACGTTGTGAAACGAAATCAGCCCGAACACTCCCAGGGAGATGGCAAGCAGAATGACCACCAGCGGGCTATCGAGCGCCCAAGCGATGAGCTTGCGGATCATACAAAATGCTTCTCTTTGTTCCGACGACGCCTAACTTACGCGAAATCAACATGGATCAAAACGACTTTGAATGCGCCAAACGACTCTAAGAAGGACGGCAAACCGTCAACTTTGGCGCGAATCTTGGGCGATTGGAAACGCCCAGAATGTCAGCGACAGCGAAACTTTTCAGTTGCGTGAGATCGACTCCGAATCGAGTCGGCCCTCGCATCGGCGACGCACCGTGCGTAGCAGAACTCGTGAGAGTTCTGGCGGTAAATCACGGCCACGGCCAGACAGCCCATCCGAAAACTCGGATTTCGCCGTGGAAGCGTATCGTGGGGCGGCTCGCCGAGCCGTCTTTCGCTTCCAGACGGGCCGGCGGCCCGCCCCACGGCGAGTTTTCGGATAGCCTCTCAGATCTGCAAAAGCACGTTACGTTGCAGCAGAGAAAAACCGAGGGTGTGAGCCCAAAGCACGGGCGGCAGTTGGCTCGTCATGCGACGGCGCAAAGAGGCTCGCGGCAATTGAAGGGCGCGAGCGATGGCCTTCGCGCGCGAACTGACGAGCGAAGGGCCGTCATTTTCGCACTTCGCGAAGCTGCCGTCATCCGTGCCGGGGCCAATGGTGGCCCGATTGCCATCCGCGGGGACAGACGACGATGGCGGGATTGCGCGTACGCCAATATGGACTTTGGCGTCGAACGCGTCGCCCGCCTCGGTGCCCTGAAACGAAAGCATGCCGCCGGCAAGCAGCGAAACACAAAACAGGGGCATACATACGGCCAATCGCATGTAGCCATTATAGAAACCCGCTTGCGGCTTGCAAGATGGGCATTGCTTTTTCTTGCAACTGGGGGGTAAGCGGCTGCCTTGGATGGCGGCGGTTTCAAGCTGTCGCGACCTGCTCCACAAGCTCCAATTGAAGCCCCAGAGCGCCGGCCACGCGCTGCAAATCGGAAAGCCGCGCGTCCTTGCCCTGCTCGATGTCGCGGATCGTTGATTGGTCGTCGATTCCAGCAAGCTTGGCCAATGCGTGCCACGTGAGCCCCTGCGCTTCACGCGCCGCGCGAACCGTCGTTGGAATGCCGGGCGGGAAGTGCGCTCGCGCCACTTGTTTCGGAGGAAAATCGTTGATCGCCGCGGCGCGAATTTCACTGTGACGCGCTCGTTCGTCGTCGGTCAACCGACGCTCGACGTGGTTGAGTTTCTTCGCGGTCATTTCGCTATTCTAATCCGCACGTCGCCCCGCGAGAAAGCCCCGCCAAGCGGGGTAGCGATTCCATTTCCGTTCATACGGCATCACCACCCCGGCCAGGCGTCCGTTGGCCAAACCACGCCATTTTCATACACTGGGGCGAACAAAGCGCCGCAACACCAGCATGAGATGCAAAACCTATGGACTCCCAACACTTTGACGTAATCGTAATCGGCACCGGACCGGGCGGCGAGGGCGCCGCCATGCAGGCGGCCAAAATGAGTAAAAAGGTCGCCGTCGTCGAACGCTTCGCCAAAATCGGCGGCGGCTGCACGCATTGGGCCACCATTCCCAGCAAGGCCCTGCGGCACGCCATCTTTCAGTTGACCAGCATCTTCAACAACAAACTCTTTCGCGATGCCGGCATCTCCGCCTCGTTCTCGTTCCCGGAACTGCGGCGCTCCGCCGGCTCCGTCATTGAGCGGCAGGTCGAAATGCGGCTCGGGTTTTACGAGCGTAACAGCGTGCCGGTCTTTCACGGGCAGGCCGGCTTTCGCGACGCGCACACCGTTGCCGTGCGCGACCAGTTCGGCGGCCACCGCGAGCTGTCGGCCGATGGCATCATCATCGCCACCGGCACGCGCCCCTATCGCCCGCACGATATCGACTTCACCCACCCGCGCGTCTTCGACAGTGACACGATTCTCAATCTCGATCACACGCCGCGCTCCATCACCATCTACGGCGCCGGCATCGTGGGCTGTGAATACGCCTCAATGTTTCGCAACCTCGAGGCGAAGGTCAACCTGGTCAACAGCCGCGAGAAGCTGCTGGAATTTCTCGACGATGAAATCATCGACGCCCTCAGCTACCACCTGCGCGACCGCGGCGTGCTTATCCGCCACCGCGAGACCTACGACCGCGTGGAACTGCTCGACGACGGCGTCGTCGTGCATTTGAAAAGCGGCAAGCAACTCAAGACCGACATTTTACTCTGGGCCGCCGGCCGCACCGGCAATTCCGAACATATCGGGCTGGAACAGTTGGGCATCGTGCCGAATCATCGCGGGCAACTTGAGGTGAACGAGCATTTTCAAACCCCGGTGGAACACGTTTACGCCGTGGGCGACGTCACCGGCCCGCCGGCCCTGGCCAGCGCGGCTTACGTGCAAGGCCGCTATGCCGCCCAACACCTTTTGACCGGCCACGGCGACCGCTCGCTCGTGCGCGACATTCCCACCGGCATTTACACTTCGCCCGAAATCAGTTCGTTGGGAAAAAGCGAACGCGAGTTGACCGCGGCGGGCGTGCCTTACGAGGTCGGTCATGCGATGTTCAAGAGCCTGGCCCGTGCCCAGATCACCGGGCAAACGGTGGGCATGCTCAAGCTGCTGTTTCACCGCGAGACGCTGGAGATTCTGGGCATTCATTGTTTTGGGGCGAACGCCTCGGAGATCATTCACATCGGCCAGGCGATCATGTCGCAACCCGGCAAGCAGAACACGCTGCTCTATTTCATCAACACCACGTTTAACTATCCGACGATGGCCGAGGCGTATCGCGTGGCCGCGCTGAACGGGTATAATCGGTTGTTCTGATGGCGGCAGCGGCTTATCGACGCCGGTGCGAGAGTCGAAATCCACTGGGATTAAGAGACAGACGGATTAAATGTCGATAAACCCTCAAAAAGGGCAACCTCACATTGGATACTATCGGTAGACACAAAGACGTCGATTTCTCGCCGCCGGTGCAGATCCAGCGCCACGCCCAGATGGATGGCGTCAAACGCACGCAAACGACGCTTCGGAGCGTGCTTCAGTAATAACATCTCAGCGGTATCCAGATGTCGAATCAGTATACGGGAGACGGAAAACGTCCCCCGCTTGACGTCTCCCCAGAGCGCTTTCCGTGCGGTCGGCAAGTGGCTGGGAGCCAAATGGCCGGAACGAACTTTTAGACACAACGCGGACACGCATTCGACGAGCGCGATTCGCGACACATAAAACATGGCGCCCGATTCAGAAAAAATCGCATCGACAGATTGTGTGCCGGCCTCGGTGTGATAACGCTTCACCAACGCGCTGGTATCTAAAAAGTACCTCTTCATCAGTATTCGCCGCGCTCGCTGATAATGACGTCAGACAAAGAGTCTGGGATTGCCTTAAGCATTTCTCGCAACTCTTCGACGGAAATGGCGCCCGCCCCTTCGCGTTCGGCCGTGGCGAGCGCGTCGCGATCAATCCAATCGTCGTCT
>DASVGM010000385.1:0-4934 GCA_036379555.1 Pirellulales bacterium
CTTCGTCTCGCGGCGTGTCCGCGGAGTTTGGCTCCGCGACCGCTTTCTGCTCCTGGGATTGGCGATCAAACATGCGCCGCAACAACGCGCGATAGCTGCTGCGCTGCCCAGCCGCCACCCACAACAAAAACGCATTAGCGCACAACGATGTAAATAGGCCAAGTTGCATCACGGCGGAACCCTGAGGCGACTGACCGTCCACGGGCGCATGAGCGGCGGCGGCTGGCCCTTGTTTGCCGGTGTCGGTGGTCTTTACAGTGGTCTTGACAGCGACCGCGGCGGGCGATTTGCCTTGCTGTTTGTCGTTTTTTGTCGCGAGCACTGCCGCGGGACGCTCTTCTGTTGGCGCTACGTGCGCGTCGTCAGCCGACAGTGGCGCGTCAGGCTTGCCGTGGTAGCCGGCCACGCGACTGGCCAGTGGCTTGGCCTCATTCGCGGCCAAACGCGGCGGTTCGTCAGCTTCGAGCCGATTCGCAGGGGGATGTAGAACTAAAGCCGGTCCCAGCACGGGGCCTGGCAACTGCGTTAGATCAATGTCGCCCGGCGGGCTTGCCGAAATATCCGCGGCGGCGGCAGCGGCCGATCGCCCCTGGATGCCGTTCGATTCGGCGGCGCTAGGCGGCGGTTCACCGTGGTGCGGCAAGCGGCCGGCGCCGACCGTAATACGGTAGCTGCGGATGTTGCGCATGGCCGGGGGCAGATCGCTGAACAGATCGTGGCCGGCCTTCAAGGAATCAAGCAATTCAGGCTCGATTTGAATAATGTATTCAATGCCGCCTCCGGCCACCGGTTGCCAACCATAGTCGACACCCAGCGCCGCGGCCGACAAACAGATGATCAGACCGCACATAACGCATGTTCTCCAAATCTTAGGCAGCATTCATGGTAACATGCCGGGCGAACATAATCATCCTCTCGCCGCCGCACTCCAAGACTGCCGCGGTCGCTTACGTCTGAATTGCAGACATTAACGGCTGCTGCGGAATTGCCGAGCCTATCGTTGACAAACCGGCGCGGGCCGCCTACGGTGAACGCGTCTGTGAAGTTCGCAAATTCAGTGGAAGCTTACGGAGGTGGCCCATGCGTGGCACTCGTTTGGCGTTGGTTGCAGGGGTTTTAGTTGTCGTGGCGTTGGTTGCCGTGGGTGGGGGCTTGGCCGTCGCGCAGCATGAAAACGCCTCCGCAAAGAACGCCGCCAAGAAGACACACCCCAAGGTGCTGGCGGCCAGAGATATTCAAGAGGAGATCAACGGCAAGCAATCGAAAGCGACTTTTGTCGAGCTGACACTGGAACCTGGCGCGGATGGCAAGCCTCATCGCCACCCCGGTCCAGTATTCGGCTATGTCTTGGAAGGCGAGGTCGAATTCGCCGTTGATGACGGCGCAGTGCAAACGCTCAAGACGGGCGACACTTTCTATGAACCGGGCATGGCGCTGCACGCGGTCATGCGAAACCCAACCGATAAGACTTCGCGCGTCTTCGTCGTGCTCGTTCATCCCAGAGACGCGAAGCAGTTGGCCATTCCCGAACCCGCCAAGTAAGGCCATCCTCGAATTGTTTTCTTTTAGCCATATTCATATTAGCATGACGGATGCGAGCCTCGACGATTTCTTGACCGACGACCACGACCGCCTCGACGAACTGATCGCCAGTTTTCAAGACGAAAAAGACGAAAACCCGCCGCGGGCCGCGGAGGCTTTGGCGGAGTTCACCACGTC
This sequence comes from Pirellulales bacterium, assembly GCA_036379555.1. Lineage (GTDB taxonomy): Bacteria > Planctomycetota > Planctomycetia > Pirellulales > JAICIG01 > DASSFG01. The sequence goes on from DASVGM010000385.1 coordinate 1,720, forward strand.
GCTGCTGCGACATCTGACCTGGGAAGAAACCATCCTCTTTCCGCTCTACGAAGAGAAGACCGGCCAAACGGCCCTCACCAAGACGCTGTTGGCCGAGCACGAAGACATTCGCACCTGGTTGGTCGCCCTGAACGAGAAAGTGGCCGAGGGAGATACCGATTGCGATCACGAAGCGGCCATGCTGGTGAATGAGTTGGGCGCCCACAATGGCCGGGAAGAGCAAATCGTGTATCCGCAACTCGACAAGCTGTTGAGCGACGAGGAAAAACAAGCGACGTTTGGCCGCATGGCGGCGGTCGAATGACGTTCGCAAGGATCCAACGTGGGGCGGGCCGCCGGCCCGTCCGGAAATCGTATCGACCGCGACTCCGCCCAGGCGATGCGTCGGGCCACCCCACAAGCAAGCGTCTCGCGCCACCTGCTCTTTCCGCATGAGAATCACCGCCATCGAACCGCTCGTTTGCCACGCCCGGATGCGCAACTGGGTGTTTGTCAAAGTCGTCACCGATCAGCCGGGCCTTTTCGGTTGGGGCGAGGCCACACTCGAATGGCACACCCGCGCCGTCGTGGGAGCGTTTGAAGATTTGGCCGGCTTGCTTGTCGGGCAAGACCCCACCAGGGTCGAGCACCTCTGGCAAACGATGTGGCGGCAGCATTTCTGGCATGGGCATGGCGTCGTGCGTTCGACCGCTATTGCCGGCATCGACCTGGCTTTGTGGGATATCGTGGGCAAGGTGCATGGCGTGCCTTGCCACGAGCTTTGGGGCGGTCGCGTGCGCGATCACATCCGGCTGTATTGTCATCTGGGCGGCGGCAACATGGAGCGTTTTTATGAGACGCCGGTGGACAACGCCCAACAATTCGCCGACCTGGCGCGGCAGGCGGTGGCCGAAGGCTTCAGCGCCTTCAAGGCGATGGCCGTGCCGCCGACCATGCCGCTCGAAGGAGTGCGGCCGGTCAAAGCCGCCGCGGCTTGCGTGGCGGCCATGCGCGAGGCCGTGGGCGATGGCATCGACATCATGGTCGATTGCCATGCCCGGCCGTCGCCGGCGATGGGGTTGCAATTCGCCCGAGCGTTGGAGCCATACGCGCTTTATTTTCTCGAAGAGCCTTGCTGGCCCGAAAGTATCGATGGCCTGGCGGCGATCAACGCCGCGGTGGCCACGCCGATTGCCACGGGCGAGCGGGTAACGCACCTGGCCGCCTTCCGCGATCTGTTCGCGCGGCGTGCTTGCGAAGTGTGCCAGCTCGACCTGACGCACTGCGGCGGTTTTAGCGAGGCGCGGCGCATCGCGGCCTTGGCCGACGCTTACCGCGTTTCGCTGGCGCCGCACAATCCGCAAGGTCCGGTAAGCACGGCGGCTTCGCTGGAGTTCGGCTTCTCACAGCCGAGCTATATCATCTGCGAATCGGTGCATGACGACGTTCCCTGGCGGCAAGACGTGGTGGACGAGGGTTTTATCCTCGACCGTGCGACGCGGACGGTAACGCCCAACACCCGGCCGGGGCTGGGCGTTACGATCAGCGAAAAGGAGGCGGCCAAATACCCTTTTCAGCAAGAGCTTTTGCAGCGGGTTTTTTATCGTGACGGGGCGGTTGGAGATTGGTAGACGATGACCAACAGTACCCACACACCCTTGCACGGCGTCTTGCCGGTCTTGCAAACGCCTTTCGACGACCGCGATCGCATCGACTGGCCGGTGCTCGAACGAGAGATCGACTGGGCCTATTCCACGGGCGCCGACGGCGTCGTGGTGGCGATGGTCAGTGAAGTCTTGCGGCTGGGTTATCCGGCGCGAAAGGAACTGGCGGCCGCGGTCTGCCGAGCCGCCGGCAAACGCGGCTTCGTGGTCATCAGCGTCGGCGCGGAGAGCACCGCCGAGGCGGTCGATTTCGCCCAGCATGCTGAAGCGGCAGGCGCCAGCGCCGTGATGGCCATTCCGCCGGTGGCGGCGTCGTTGGATGGCGCGGCGACGGGCGATTATTTCGCCGCCATCGCGCGCGAAATCTCCTTGCCGCTGGTGGTTCAAGACGCCTCAAGTTACGTCGGTTCGAGCATCGACTTGGGCGTCTATCTGCGTCTGCTCGATGAGTTTGGCGCCGACCGCATTTTTTTCAAGCCCGAAGCGCAGCCGCTGGGGCCGAATCTCTCGCGCTTGCGCGACGCGAGCCGCGGCGCGGCGCGTATTTTTGAAGGTTCGGGCGGTATCAACCTGGTCGATTGTTTTCGCCGCGGCATCGTGGGCACGATGCCGGCCGTCGAGTTGCTCGACGGCATTGTCGCACTTTGGCGGGCGTTGCAGGCCGGCGACGAAGAGCGCATCTATCGGCTGTCACTGCCGATTGGCGCGTTGGTGTCGCTGCAGTTGCAGGCCGGGCTGGACGGCTTTCTGGCCATCGAAAAATACCTGCTGGTCAAGCGGGGAGTGTTCGTCAACGCGCGGCGGCGGCAGCCTTACGGTTGGTCGCTTGACGACGAAACAGCGGCCGAGGTCGATCGTCTCTTCGAGCTGATGCTGCGAGCGATCATGCCTCGATTGAATTCATGAGAAGTAAAGCTACATAGCCCGATCTGTCTATATCACCGCCAGTGGTAAAGTGTTACCATCCACCGTAGCGGTTCAAAAACCGTTTCCATTTGCTGTCCCATTATTCTTGGCGGATTCTCGGCAAGGCGCTCCGCCATTTTTCGGAGGAACTTTGAAGTGATACGTTCTGGTCGCTTTTCTCGACGAGGCGGGTTTACCCTCGTCGAACTGTTGGTTGTCATCGCCATTATTGGCATTCTCATCGCGTTGCTGTTGCCGGCGGTGCAAGCGGCGCGCGAAGCCGCGCGCCGCACCCAATGCACCGATAATCTGAAGCAGTTCGGTCTGGCGATACAGAACTATGCTGACGCTGTTCGCACGCTGCCACCCGCCGGTCTTGATTATGGCTTCAACTATTATTATGAGGATTACACTCCCAAGACCATTCGAAACCTGAATGGTTTCGTTTTGTTGTTGCCGTTCCTCGAGCAGCAGACCGTCTACAATCAGTTTAAGATGTTCTATGCGGCGGGCGCCTATCAGGCCAATGCGGGCGCCGGCATACCATTGGCGGGCGATCCGGCCACCACGGGCAACGCCACCGTCATGGCGATGCAGATCCCCATTTTCTATTGCCCCAGTGATGACGGGCCTAAAATGATCACCAGTACGGCCCCGAATTACCGC
>DASVGM010000386.1:0-4061 GCA_036379555.1 Pirellulales bacterium
TCGGCTCGAACCACCGTTCATGGTGCTGGCCACGCAAAACCCCATCGAGCAGGAAGGAACCTATCCGCTGCCGGAGGCCCAGCTCGACCGCTTCATGTTCCTGATCGAAGTCGGCTACCCCGACGAAGACGAAGAGATTCAGATCGCCCGCACCACCACCGGCGAAGCCTTGCCGGAGCTGGGACACGTTCTTTCCAGCGAACAGATCAACTCCTGCCAGAACCTGGTGCGCCGCATTCCGGTGCCGGACCATATTTATGCCTACGCGGCGCGCCTGGCGCGGCGCACGCGGCCGCGCGGCGACACGTCGCCCGGTTGGCTCAAGCCCTTTGTGGCTTGGGGGGCGGGGCCGCGGGCCGTGCAATACTTGATTCTGGGCGCCAAGGCGCGCGCGGCCTTGCTGGGCAGCTACATGGTGCGGTTGGAAGACGTGCGCGACGTGGCCTTGCCCGTGCTGACGCACCGCGTCATCACCACCTTCGCCGCGCAGTCGGAAGGAATCGACAGCGGGCAAATTGTCCGCCGGCTGCTTGAAGAGACGGACGAAGAGGCGTGAGTCACCCTGAGAATCATTCGCCCCTCATCTCGCTCGACGGCGTCGGCATGACCTATCGCGGTGCGGTGCCGGCCCTGGAGGGCGTTACTTGTGCGGTACACGAGGGAGAGTTTGTGTCGCTGGTCGGGCCGTCGGGCTGCGGTAAATCGACGTTGCTGCGGATTGTGGCGGGATTGGTCGAACCGACTGGCGGCCGAGCGACGGTGATGGACGAACCGCCGCGGCAAGCGCGGCGACGCCTGCGACTGTCGTTTGTTTTTCAAGACGCCACTTTGCTCCCCTGGCGCAACGCTGAGCGCAACGTGGCCTTGCCGCTCGAACTGGCCCGCGTTTCCGGCGCCGATCGCGACCGGCGCTCTCGCGACGCCTTGCACCAGGTCGGGCTGGCCGATTTCGCCCGACATCGGCCGGGCGAGCTTTCGGGCGGCATGCGGATGCGCGTTTCGCTGGCTCGCGCGCTGGTGACCGATCCGCGGCTGATTCTGCTCGATGAGCCGTTCGGGGCGCTCGACGACATGACGCGGCAGACCTTGAACGAAGAGTTGCTTGGGCTCTGGCGACAGCGATCGTGGACCGCCTTGTTTGTGACGCACAACATTTCCGAAGCGGCGTTTTTGAGCACGCGCATCATCGTACTCAGCGCGCGGCCCGGCCGCATTGTGGCCGACGTGCCGGTGCCGTTCACTGGCACGCGCTCGCCCGATTTACGATCCGAGCCTGACTTCGCCCGGTTTGTGGGGCGCGTTGGGCGATTGCTGCGCGAGGGCCGGGCATGAAACGCTGGTCGCGTTGGATATTGGAGTTCGTCGTGCCGCCGGTGGCGTTGCTCGTGCTGGTGGTGGCGGCCTGGCACGCGGCGGTAATCGCGTTTCATGTCAAACGCTACGTGGTGCCGTTGCCGCTTGAGGTGCTGCAAGCCGGTTGGCGGCGTGGCGACGTGCTTTTTTCGGCGGCGTCGATGACGGGCGAAGCCGCCACGGCGGGTTTCGCCATTAGCCTGGCGGCGGGCTTCATCGTGGCTTGCCTGTTTTCGCAATCGCGCATCATTGAGCGCAGCATTTATCCCTATGCCATCTTCTTGCAAACCGTGCCGATCGTGGCCGTCGCGCCGTTGATCGTCGGCTGGTTTGGCTATGGTTTTCAAAGCGTCGTCGTGGTGGCCTTCATCATCAGCATCTTTCCGGTGATTACCAACGCCACCGCCGGGCTGACCTCCATCGACCGCAACCTGCTGGAACTGTTCGAGCTGGCGGGGGCCAGTCGTTGGCAAGTGCTGGCCAAGCTGCGTCTGCCGAGCAGCGTACCGCACCTGGTGACGGGGGCCAGGATTTCAGCGGGGCTTTCGGTGGTGGGAGCGATCGTGGGCGAAATGTTCGCCGGCGCCGGCGCCAGCCGGCCGGGGCTTGGCTACCTGATTCAACAAACCAGCGGCCACCAACGCACCGACGAGTTGTTTGCCGCGGTGCTCACGTCCGCCGCGCTGGGCATGATGATTTTCGGCGCCGTGAGTGCTGCCGGGCGAATGGTCACGCTCTGGTGGAGTGGAACTAAATAAGCTTACCCCTTGCGCGCGTAAGGTTGTGGCCGTAGGGTGGGCACTGCCCACCATCGCCGTCCACGACGGCGATTATGAGCAGGACGGCATTGGGTGCTTGCGGGCGTTCTAAAAATGAAAGGCCTATTAATTGGCGTGGTGGGCAATGCCCACCCTACCAACTTACGGCCAGAATTCGCACGAATGCCGCTACACAGGCCGTCACATCTTCTCCGCGGGCCGGTGCGCAATGCGACCGAAACAGACGCGTCGATGATGCGTTTCGGGGCAGGTGTTGCCGCCATCCTCAATCGCTACGCCGGGGAATAATCCGACGTGCAAGACGTTTGTATGCGCCGCCCGCTCGCACTATACTCGAATAGTCACCTTGAATCGAGGCGGGACAAATGTTGATGGGAGTGTGTCGTGGCGAACGTCGAATCTGACACTTTGAAGCTGGCCCGTTGGTACGCGCAGAGGCACTACAAGACAGACGCGGCAATCGAAGAAGTCTTCTATCTCCCCGCGAACGCGCCCGAACGCGAGATCCGCTTAGTCGAGGTCAACGACTCCATCGCGGAGCGATCGGCGCCGTTGGAGCCAATTGACTTCGGCGTCGATATCGGTAGCGCTGAAGGGCACACCCTCATGGTGCTGGACGTCACCCCGGCGCAGTGGAAAAAAATCGCGGGGAACAAACTGGCTCTCCCTGGAGGCTGGTCGCTGGAGGGCTCCGTCTCAATTCGACCGCGTGGGCGATGAACGATTACCAACGACTGTGGTGGGAGCAGACTCGGGCTGACCACACGGTACTGCTGCTATTGCGGCAGCACGGAGCCTTGCCATGCCACCAGCTCCACTATCTTCAAATGGTTACGGAGAAGCTGGGAAAGGCGTATTTCTGGCGAACCGGTCACGCGCCCCCCAGAAGCCATGTTTCATTTGTCCGCTTTCTGCAGGCGCTTGACAACCGTTCAAACGCTGACCGGGCGCACATTGCCGCGCTCTTAGGCTTCGGCAAAGTTCACGGTTTTGTGAACTGGATCTCCAGTGTTACACCGCTCGCGTATGCCCTGGAACGCTTGGCCCCGGCGCTTGCTGGGGATCAGGGACCGAACCCGGAATATCCATGGCCGCGGCCGGCTCCGCTCCGCGCGCCCGCGACATTTACATTTCCTATCTGGAGGGATCTCACGGAAACGGGCCAAGGCCGGCAGTTGCTCAAAGTGATCGATCTTGCCGTCCTTCGGTTCCCCGAGTACGGCTAGTCGGCGTAGCGGCGTGATTTAAAGCCACTGATCCTGTGTGGATAGAAACGTTCAAGGAAGTAAATCAGTGGACCCGGCATTCCAAGATTGGCCTCGGCGTTGCGCTCGATGAATCGGAACGCCTCAACGAATGTCATATCATCGACGGTTGCCTCACTCGTGTCGTCAAGCAGTTGATAGAGGAAGTCGATATACTGCTCGCGACCCACAGGCGCGTCGCGAAGTCGATCTGCAATTGTGGCCATAATAAGATAGATTATAGGGCGCGGGGCCGATGGCCGCAAACAAAGCCGGCGGCGGCGCGATTTCGCGCTTAGCGGAAGTCGCCCCGGTCACATCGACCGAGCTGGCGGTCGGTGCCGCGCATGAGCAACGTGTCGTCGTCGGTATGTTGATGCCACCCGCTTGCCGGGTGGAGAATTACGTTCGCCGTCTACACGAGGCATTTGCCACCAATCCCTTCTCCGATTTTCCGCCGCTGGGCCGCCTGCAGCGGCCAAGCGGCGGAAAATCGAGGGTTTGGGGAAGGCCGCCGGTGTAGACGGCCAACGTGAAAACTCCCTCGGGCAAGCCGAGGGTATCTTCAACTAACACGTTGGCAGGCCGTCTACGAGTGCCAACTGTCAACTTCAAAGCCCTTGAAAAACGTGAACTTGAGACGGTACCCCGGCGGCGGCCCTTAATTCAACGGTATTGGGGCCTG
>DASVGM010000387.1:0-5493 GCA_036379555.1 Pirellulales bacterium
TGAATCAGTCGTTGGCGTAGCGCGGACATGGTGAGAGATCGCCAAGCATCAAGAGGAAGGTAAGGTTCCCTTTCCAGCATGCTTGGCGCATGACGAGCGCGCAAGTCCTTACAATCGATACCACCCGCACCAGCCGACCCCCACGCACATGCGTCACACCAGCGCTGCGTTTCTCCCGCCAGCCGACCGCCGCGCAGCGGTTTCGTTCAATTTGCACCCGCGGCGCGAGGTCAAAAATGAACGCCTGCCAAGCCAGTTGGCTGCCAAGCTTGAGGAAGTGTCATCGGCTGCTGATGGGCAACAAGCTGATCGACCGCTAAGAGCGCCTAACAAAACTGCCGCATTTCCGGAGGATGGGCCTCCTGGCCCGTCACGATTTACGGTGACGGGCTAGGAAGCCCATCCTCCAGTCACAGCCCTTTTTCCGTTTTGTTGGGCGCTCGAAGAGAGGCCCGGTGCCGCTTGCGTGCGTCGTTTGGCATGCGATGCGCGCGTTGGACGCAACTCGACGGGCGGCAAGCAGTTGACGCTTGGCCGGCGATCAAAGGAAATCTTGTTTTTTGCAAACCAACCCGGCACTATCTCTCGTCGCCGCCGCGCTTGCGTTCGTTTTCGCATCCATGTAAATTGATGCAAGTTGGTTCCCCCCCCTCCAATTGCATACAAAAGGAAAAACAAACATGGCCAGTTGCTTGAAGACTTGTTTGGCGTTCTGCATTGCCGTCGCCTGCATGGCGTCGTTTGTTTCGGCTGCCGAGCCGGCGGCGGACAAGGCCGTCAAAAACCCGCCCGTCGAAGAAAAACTGGCGGTGGGCGATCAGGCCCCCGATTTTGTCATCAAGGATGCCGCGGGTAAGGAGATTAAGCTGGCCGAGTTGACCGCGAAAGGTCCGGTGTTGGTCCGGCTCACCTGCGGCTGTTCGGGTTGCGATAAAGAGCTGACGTATTTTCAGGAGCTTCACAAGGCTTACGAAGGCAAGGGGTTGACGAGTTTGGCTGTTTTCCGCGAACCCGACGGCAAAGTGGCCGATTACGTCCGGCAAAAGAAGCTCAACATGCTTTACGCCGTGGATACCAAGGGCGAGAGTTGGCAGACGTTTAAGACCAAGACCATGCCCACGAATTTTCTGATCGGCAAAGGTGGCCGTATTGAATCGATCGCCGCCGGTTGCGACCCCAGCGGTCTGTTGGCCAACAAGCTGGCGGCGAAAGTCGCCAAGCTGACCGATTCGGATCAAGTGGACGTACAGAAGCAAGCCGCGGGGAAGACCGCTAAGTAATTATCATGCTCCATTTTTTGACAGGCTTCACGGACGATTGCCAGTGGCCGAGCCGCCGGCAGTTTTTACAGCTTGGCTCGCTAGCGGGGCTGGGTATTTCGTTGCCTGGCTTACTCGCCGCGCGGCGCGCCGCCGCGGCGGCTAGCCCCGCGCACAGCGTGAACTGTATTCTTGTATGGACTCAAGGCGGCACGAGCCATCACGATACGTTCGACCCCAAGCCGGAAGCCCCGGTGAGCGTGCGCGGTCCTTACCAGGTGATTGACACCTCGGTTCCCGGTGTGCAGTTCACCGAGATCGTGCCGCGCATGGCCAAAGAACTGGGTCGGTTTTCTTTGCTGCGAAGCTGGAATCCGCGAAACGGCAGCCACGGCACGGCCGACCAGTATGTGATGTCAGGACGCAAATTCAACCCGGCGGTGACGCACCCTTGCTATGGTTCGGTGGTCAGCCACGAACTGGGCTTTAAGAGTGCCATGCCGCCGTTCGTGCAACTCGGCCGCTCGATCGATCGGCGGTTCGGCGGCGGTTCGCCCGGCTACCTGGGCCAAGAGCATGCCGCGTTTGAGTTGGACGCCGATCCCAACGCCGGCAATTTCGCCGTGCGCGACATCACCTTGCCCCAGGGCATTGACGGTTCGCGGCTGGCGCGCCGTCGCACGATGCTCGACCGTTTGGACGCATTACAACGGCAAATCGAGACCTGCGACGTGACCGAGTCGGCGGACGCTTCGCGGCCGATCGCTTACGATGCGCTGGATGAGCACGTCAAGACGGCGTTCAAGATGATTACCGCGCCTGAAACCAAGCGGGCCTTTGATCTCGACGACGAGGATCCGCGGGTGCGAGATCGCTATGGCCACCACCGCTTTGGGCAAAGTTGCTTGTTGGCGCGCCGGCTAATTCAGTCGGGCGTGCGTTTTGTGACGATCACCAACGGCGGCTGGGACACGCACCAGAAGAATTTCGACTCGCTGAAGAATCGGCTGGTGCCGCCGGTCGATCAGGCCCTGCCCGAACTGTTGACCGACCTCGACGCGCTCGGCTTGCTCTCGACGACGCTGGTATTGTGGCTGACCGACTTCGGCCGCACGCCCAAGATCAACTCGGCGAGCGGGCGAGATCATTGGTCGACGGCCGGTTTTATTTGGGCGGCGGGGGCCGGCATACCGGGCGGCACGGTGGTCGGCCGCACCGACGGCGAAGGGGGCCGGGCCACGGCCGATGAATACTTTACCGAGGATCTCGCCGCCACGGTCTATGCTAAACTGGGCATTCCCCTCGACACGATCCACCACACGCCCGATGGCCGCCCCATGCGGCTCAACGAAGGTCGCGTCATTAAACAGTGGATGTGAGTCGCAGGTTGATGGCCTAGCCTCTGGGAGACCATACGAAAACTCGAATTTCTCCGTGGCAGCGTATCGTGGCGCAGCTCACCGAGCCGTCGTTCGCTTCCAGACGGGCCGGCGGCCCGCCCCAGGTCTAGTTTTCGGATAGTCTCTGAGAGAATTGCACGGCCGTGGCATGAGCCGCGTGAAATAGATGCTTGCCGGCGCCGAAGTCTCAGCCAAGATTTATACTGGCGATCACTTGCCATAACCGCTGGAATTCATGAGAATGGCAGGAACTGGGTCGATCAGGGAAGGGCTGTGCTATTTCCCTGCGCGCGATTGGTCGATGATGGTTTGTGGGCCGTTTGTACAAGGAGCGCATGCCGTGAGCACCGCAGAAAACTTCAAACACCGCTGGCAAGAATGGACCGGCGACGAAGAATCCCCCCTGGAAGGCGATACGCCCGCCTGGATCGTCAGTTTTCTGGTGCATTTTGGCGTGCTGGTGGCCCTGGCCATTCTCTGCCAATATCGGCCCAAGCAAGACAACGTGCTCACCGTCACCCCGCTCGATAATCAAGAGGTTGAGCAGGTCACCGAGAACCTCACCAACTTTGAGAATGACACGGTTATGGAGGTTGGCGCCGCCAGTCTTTCTGGCAGCGAATCGGCGATGGCCATGGCCGAAAGCCTGGCTGAAGAGTCGATGATCAGCGACGAGGCATTAAGCTCCACCGAAGTGCAAGTGCCGGTGCTGGCCGATTTTTCCGCGGCCCCAATGATGAGCGAAAGCTTGGTGGTCAAGGGCTCTGCCGGCGTGGGGGCCACTGGGGCGGCCGGCGCGGTCGATCGGTTGACGGAAGAAATTGCCGAGTCGCTGGAAGATCGCCGCACGCTTGTGGTTTGGGTGCTCGATCAATCACTCAGCATGCAGCCGCAACGACAAGCCATCGTCGATCGACTTGACCGCATTTATAAGGAACTGGGCGTGGCCGACCAAAAAGAGTCCAGCGGCCGCAACAATGCTCCGCTGCTCGCCTCGGTCGTGGCTTTTGGCAAAAACATCCAACTCGTCACCAAAGAGCCGACCAACGACGTTGAAGAAATCAAGCAGGCCATTCGCGGCATCGAAAACGATCCATCGGGTATCGAGATGACGTTCACCGCCGTGGCGAGGGTGGCCAAGGAATACCAGCATTTCCGCACCCTCGCCCCGCGTCGCAACGTGATGATTATCGTCTTTAGCGACGAGGTGGGCGACGATGCCGAGCAGCAGTTGGATAATTCACTCTCGCTTTGCCGGCGCTATGAAATGCCGGTGTATGTGGTGGGCATTCCGGCGCCGTTCGCCCGGCGTGAAATCGACGTGAAATACGTCGATCCCGACCCAAAATTCGACCAGGAGGTGCGTTGGATTCCGGTTCGCCAAGGGCCTGAGTCGCTGCAGCCCGAAGGTGTGCGGCTGGCATTGTCTCGCGGCAACGAAGACCTCGACCATCTCGACTCCGGCTTTGGTCCCTTCGCCTTGACGCGGCTGTGCTTTGAAACGGGCGGCATCTACTTTACGGTGCATCCGAACCGCAATAGCGGCGGCAGACGAAACGGCGAAGTGGCGAACATGACTGCCCGGCTCGATCACTTTTTCGATCCATCCATCATGCGCACCTACCAGCCTGAATACATTTCAGTGAAGGAGTACGAGCAGAAGTTGGCCCGCAACAAGGCGCGTGCGGCGCTGGTGAAGGCGGCCACACAATCGCAGGTATCGCCGATGCAAAGCCCGCGGCTGGAGTTTCCAAAGACGGACGAAGCGGCATTCAAACGCGCTCTCGATGAAGCGCAGCAGGGCGCGGCCAAGCTGGGCCCCAAGGTCGACCTGCTCTATCAGGTTCTCAAAGACGGCGAGAAAGACCGCTCTAAGCTGAGCGAGCCTCGCTGGCAAGCCGGCTACGATCTAGCGATGGGCCGCGTGCTGGCGGTCAAGGTGCGCACGGAGGCCTACAATGCCATGCTTGCCAAGGCCAAAGGCGGGCTAAAGTTCAAAAGCCCGGAAAGCGACACGTTCGTCTTGGAGCCCGCCGACGAGATCAGCGTGGGCAGCGCCATTGACAAGATGGCCAAGCAGGCGCGAGAGTTTTTGAATCGCGTTGTGCAGCAACATGCCGGCACGCCGTGGGCATTGCTCGCCGAGCGCGAGTTGAAAGAACCGATCGGCTGGAAGTGGGGCGAGAAATCGCTCAAGCTTGAGCAGAAGAAGCGCATGGCCGGGGGCGGCAACAACGCGCCTCAAAAAGACGCTCTCCGCAAGCTCGAAAAACCCAAGCCCAAACGCGAAAGCGTGAAGCTCTAAGTCCTTGCAAGGTACTACCGCTATTGATGCCGGCACCTTGTCAACGGGGCGGCGTCGGCATGCCCTTGCTCGCGGCGGGCTTCGCCGAGAAGGTACCGGGCGTCGCTTTGGCTCGGATCCAGCTCCAACGATGCTTCAAACAAGCGGGCGGTTTCCTCGACTTCGCCGGCCTCCAGACGCTCAATCGCCGCGAAGTAAAGCGCCCGCGCTTGATGACGCCGCGCCTGTTCCGGTCGCGGTTCGGTCTCAGCCAGACGTTCGTGCGCGGCGCGGCTGCCGCGGAACTCAAGCGATTCCCTCCACAAATCTTGGGCGATGCGCTGCTCGCCCAACTGGGCGTGGGCTTCACCCTCCAGACCAAGCGCGAAGCTCGACTTGCCGGCGGCGCCGTTCAGCCTTCGCAGAGTGCTCAGCGCCTCGTGAGGCCGCTTGAGTCGCAGATAGGCGACGGCCGTCTCGGCGGCGAGGTGATCGTCCCAGCGAAGCTGAAGCGTCCGCTCGAGCAACATCACCGCCGCCTGTGGGTCGG
>DASVGM010000388.1:0-28835 GCA_036379555.1 Pirellulales bacterium
GCCAACAGCGACTCCGTTTCACGCTGAACCAATACACATCCCTCATCCTTCATCCTTCATCCTTCATCCCTCATCCTGAACCCTGAACCCTGAACCCTGAACCCTCCGATGCGTTCCCACGCCAACACGCTCTTCATCACCACGCAAGGTGCCTACGTCACCCGCGACCACCAGACATTGCGAGTCAAGATCGAAGGCAAGGTGCGGCTGACGGTGCCCGTGGGGTTGTTGCCGCATTTGCAGGCCCGCTTGCTGGCGCGAACCTTGCGCGGCGACCTCGACGACTACCCGGCCTTGGTATTGAAATGAACGTACTGGTGACTTACGACGTGCAAACGACCACGCCGGCGGGCCGGCGGCGCTTACGTCGCGTGGCTCAGGTCTGCCTGGATTTTGGCCAGCGGGTGCAGTATTCCGTCTTTGAGTGCAACGTGGGCGAGACGGAGTTGGTGAGGTTGCGCGGCCGCTTGCTCGACGAGATCGACGCGGCTGAAGACAGCTTGCGGCTTTATCGTCTGGTGGGCAATTTTCAGGAGGTGGTGGAGAGTTATGGCAAAGACCGCCGCATCGACTTTGACGGGCCGTTGGTCATTTGACAGCCGCCGCGAACCTCAAGCGCCGGTCATTTTCCCGGTCGGTTCGCGACGGTCGCAAGCCCATAGCCAAACACCCTTTAGGATGCGACAATCCATTCCGCGAAGTCTTGAAATGCCGCGCATCGTACCGGTTCGCGGAAAGCACGCTGTAAAGCCAGTCCACATCAGCACTTCGCAGGGCAGGATTCCGCCGCGTCAATGACGCGGCGGCGGATTGAAACCTTAGCATCACCCCTGTTGCGTCGATAGCTAGCGATTCCGCGGCGTCAATGACACCAACCCATTCATTTGCCCGGCAAATGCCTTAAAAAACGCATCGTAGCCCCGCGATCGAGCCAAAATCCACCCACAAATTCTTCCGGGGAGCCTATATCTTTGACAGTTCGTATCCCAGCATGAGGAACGAACGATCCGGCGCGCCATCGAGGTGAAACTTCGTCGTCTCTTGCTGATTGAAGCGGCCCATTGACAGCGGCTCCCGCCCGCCGCGGATGGCGACTTCGCTCAGTCGCCGTTGGCAGACAAGCAGCAGCGCGCTAGGTCGGTCATCTCTTTGTGTCTCCCGTGTCGTCGCATTTTATCACAATTGCGCGAAATGGCGACTGGCGAACGCACGAGAGAACGCTCAGCGTAGGGCGACCTTCCCAGGTCGTCACAGGAAGCGACCAAGGCAGGTCGCTCCACGCAAAGTCGACAACCTCAATTCCACCGGCGCACACTTTATCCCGGATGATTCATCGGCCCGCGCGAGGGCGGCGCAGCCTGCGTGGCGGAGCTGGTGAGAGTTCAGGCCGTGAACCACGGCCATGGCCAGACTTCTCACGAAGTCTGCTACGGAAAGGCGGGATGGCCTGATGGGCCAGGCTTATGGTTCGGCCAGCACTGGTTGAACGTCGTAACTGGTCAAGAATTGCCGGTCGCGCACGTAGAGGCGGCCATTGGCGGCAACCGGACGAGACCACAACGGCCGCCCTTCGCCCGGTCGATCCGCTAGCCGAAAGCGGCCCCGCTCAACATAGCGGAACGGATTCGCCACGGCAAAGAGAACCTCGTGATTCTCACCAAGCACGATGAGCGTTCCATCGACTGCGCAGATCGAGCCTTTACCCACTCCCAGGCATTGCCACATGACTTTGCCGGTTGTGAAATTCATACACGCCAGGCCAAGATCAGCGGCCGCGTAGATATAGTCGTCCACCTTGACCACACCGCCGCGATCGCTTTCGATTTGATCCTGGAAATAGCCGCCGGCAATTTCCTTGCGCCCGCCGACGGCCCCCTGCGGAATGCGCAACAAACCGAAGCCCTTGCCATAGCCGCTCGACGCCAGCAAGAGGTCGCCCGAGACAAGGAGCGGGCCGTGATTCGCGATGGAATTGGCGGGCCGCGAATAGCGCCAGAGTAGTTCGCCCGTTTGCAGGGAGACCCCGACAACCGCACCATCCACCACCTGAATGACTTGGCGTTTGCCACCCACGTCGGCCAGCACCGCGGAAGAGTAATGCGCGTCGTCGAGCAACTTCTGCGAGCGCCATTTGGATTCGCCCGTGAGTTTGTCGAGCGCGAGCAAAGCGCCCTTTTTGCCGCCCGGCGTGACGACGACCAGGTCTTCCGTGACCAGCGGTGATTCGGCGTATCCCCAGGCGGGCAGCGCGCCGGCGAAATCGCGGACCAGGTTCTTGTGCCATTTGGTTTTGCCGGTCGTGGCGTCCAGGCAGGAGAGATCGCCGTTCGCTCCAAGGGCATACACGAAATCTCCCGCGCACACCGGCGCCGCACGAGGGCCATCGCCGGCGGGATGACGGAAACCACCCAGGAACGAGCGCAACTCTTCACGCGTCAGCAGGCGATTATTGTCGCCCGTCGGCTGCATTAGGTGTTTGAAGCGCGGCAAGGCTTCGGCCTCGTTCACTTCGTTGTCGCCGTTTTTGTCGAGGCGCGCAATCGCGTCCAGTACGCTCGTAGCGATGTATTCTTGGACCGGTTCCGGGCAAGTTGCCCACAATTCGTCTCCGGTCGCTTCATCCAGGGCAAGGATGTGCTCCACGCCGTGCCGCGAGCCCATCGTGAAAACGGCGCCGGCGCCGACCGCCACCGTCGACAACCCCGCGCCGACACGATCGCTGCTCCATACCTCCGGAGGGCCGTCCGCCAAAACCGGAAACGACGCGACGAGCAGAACGAACACCAGGATCGGAGACAAAACATGCATCGGATCGCTCCTTAGTTTATTCTTTCATTTCCGCGGTTTTTGACTCAGTTTCCGCCGCGTCGACCAACTGCCGTACCAACTCCTTGGTCGTCGGCGTGATGCGTAAGAGTTCATCTTCCAGCCACTCCGTCAGGTCGCGATACGGCGCCACTTGCGGCTTGAGCGTCGCAGCCTTCGCTGAGGCCCGCACGGCGGAAAGGTATTCCGAGACCGTCAGCAGCCACGGTGCGTGGCGATGAAGATATTCGTAATCGAGCCGTTCGAGCAACGCGCGCCAGCGGGCCGCCTTATCGCGCCACTGCGAGTCCTGGCTCGCTATGTCCGCTTGGCGGCGCGTCATGGCAAGGCTTGGCGCGTGCCGCGGCGGTGCGAATTGGCGGGCCGACTCAAGGCATTTGTCCGCGTCTGAAACGACGTCTTCATAGCCCATGATGCCATACGGTGAAAACACGTTGCTTTCGAGTTCAAGAGCGGCGACGGCGCCCTCAAACCTCGATCGGACGGCGGCGTCTTTCTCAGCCCATTCAAAAACCTTTTGTTGTTTCACAATGCGCCACCCGTGCTTAAGGAATAGCTCCCGCGCGAATGCAATCCCGTGATTGAGCGTGGCTTCCGCCTCGTCACGAAATAGAAAACCTCGCCGCTCCATATCGCGTGCGGCAGACATTGATATTTCCGTAATCAGTCCATCATAGCCAAGCGCGCCGGCGATGTTTTCACGGCGCTCGATTTCTTGCCACACTGGCGGCGGAACCGTGCGCCAGAAGGTGGCGACCGCGCCCGGTTCGTCTTGCCGCAAAGTCGCCAGCCGCTTGGCGGCTTCCTCGGTGTCGGCTTGGGCGCCAGCGTGCCATTGATTCGCCTCGTCGTAGGAGGGAACGGCATCGCCGGCGTGTTGCGAGTGGGCGCGGTGCTTCACCAACTGCCCGAGCGCCGAGCGAACTCGCGCGCGAATCGTCAGCGCCGGCGTCATCAGCTCGATGCGCTCGGGCGTCAGTTGCATGGCCGCTGTCAAATCGTCCAGGGCGTCATGCAGGCGTTTTTGACCGCCAAGCACCAAGTACATGCACGATCGTCGCAAGTAGGCGTCGGCGAGCCAGCGGACGCCTTCCGCGAGCAACGGCGTCGGCGACGCATGTCTCGTATCCAGCGAATAGACCGGCCTCGGCTCGCCTTGCCACCGGCGCAGTCCCGCGCCTCGCGCCAGATACAAGTTGCCTTTGAGCGGTGTCGCGCTTTGGTTTTGGGACGTCTCCACCAGGCAGCTTGGATCGTCGCGGTATGAATCGAGAGCGAGGTTGCCGCGATCGTATTCTTCGCCGCCGGCGCCGCTTAGCTCCACCAATTGCCAGTCGTCCGGTTCGACCTGCAAGGCGCGGTCGGGCGCGACCTCCGTCTCGCCTGCCGGCTTGATAACCTTGACGGCAAAACCTCCGCCATAGTCGCCCCACAGCGCCGCGCGCATCTCAGGGCCGGGAAACGCCTCCTCCTGCGACCCAAGGTAAAACATGTCGGACGAGGCGAGCGGCTCCTTCACCATGGCGCAAAAGCGCGTTAGGAGCTCGATCGCTTTGGTGTATTCCCCGATGGCGGCCACCACCTCTTTCGCGTCGGGCAGATCCTCGCTTTGATAAGCGTAAACAAGGCGATCGACCAGGGCATGGTCGTCGCCCTGGTAGCTGCGCCACTTTCCTTCGGCAAGCAGCGCCAGAATCTCCGCTTCATCCCACGTCAATTCCGCTTCAAAGCGAAGTTGATGGCCCTTAAGCGCCGCCTCGTCGGTCCATAAGCGATTGCGCCCGTCGTAAACGAGCCGATACTTCCAATTGACGTCCGTGGCCGCGCGTTTGGGGCTGGGCGGGCCACGCAGACGCTGAAACGGCTGAACCGGCTTCCTCGAGGGAAAAGGCGTGTAGGTGGGTTGATTCCAGTAGGGCGGCATGATGAGAATCTCGTCAAAATCCTCCGGGCGGATCGCCGTCCGCTTTCCATCGTGCGACATCACCGACAAAGCGACAAGCCCGATCCTATCTTCCGAGCGCGGCGCATAGACAATGGGGTACTGCATCCCGCGCGCGATGCCGCCGCGGCGGTTCCGCGGCTCCGCCCAGCGGCCGCCAAAAAAGTCGGCCGGGCGGTCGCCCAGCACGAATTGCCCAGTAGGATAAGGGCGGAAATCCTTGGCCCCTTCCGCCAAATACACCGCCGCCGGGCGCGCCAGGTAAAAGGCAAAGTCCGGCGCGACCTTTTGCTCCACCAATTCGTTGAAGATTGCGGTCAGTTCTTCCGCACCACGGGCGTATGGCGAGCGCGATAGATTGAGCACCGCGGATCGCATGCGAAACAGCGCGTCGATGTAAGCCTGGTCGCTCTGGTGGAGTAAGTCGATCGGTACAACAAGTGGCTCTTTCTCGGACGTGCCGCCCGGACGGACCAGCGCGACCCTGGTGGCGCCCAACGATACAATGGAGGCATACACGCGGCGTGTGGCCGTGCGATCATACCAAAATCTGCCATTGGGCCGCTCCGAGGCCCACAGGCCACCGCATAGGACCAACACGAAGGGGATGCCAAGAGATACGCCAAAAAGCCGCTTCATAGATGACCCCACTCAGAGAACCCAACCTGCTCGTTTACAGCCTCAACCGCGTCCGTCTTAAGGCGCCACAATCCGCAACTCGTCTTCGGTGACGACTTGAAGGAAACTTTCCCTCAAGTCCAGCGCCCACTTCGTCTGGTTCTTTTTCCACTCGTCCTCACGTTGCTGTTTAAATCGCTTGAGCATCCGATAGCTCCATGCGTCATTTTGCGCTTTCTCATCTTGAATTCGGATTTCGGCATCGCTGAGCACGACATCTGGATCTGTCGACGACACTTTGCCCTCGCGCATTTTCTCGATCAGCTCGTTCAAGTCGGCGATCGCGTTTACCGTCACGTCATATTCATTCAGAGAGAATTCAAATCGCACTCTGCCGCCGGGCCGCTTCTCCGAGGCGTCATAGACTTCAATCGATGTCAACGCCGGACCCGTTCCCTCTTGATAGCGGCGAGTGCGGTCGACAAACGACTCGATTTCCGCTCGCACCGCTCTATAAGCTGCGATCGGATAGCCGCGATCAAACGCGCGCCAGGCAATTCGCAATTCGTCGAGCTCGACATATCCGTCGCGATTGAGATCCATGTCCTCGCCGTTCAGATAACCAAAATCACCTCGACACTCGGCCGCCGGCATCCGGCCGCCCTGCTTGCTCTCACACAACTCCGAGGCGGCCTTGAAGCGCTTATGAACCGCGACAATCGCTTCCGCCAGCCTCAACGAGATATCGGACGCCTCTCTTCCCGGTTGGAACGTCATCGTCGGCGCGGCTCTGCGAAATGCGTTCCGCGCGTCATAAAGGGACAACAGGCGGCCGCTCCTTCTCCAGCACTGCGCGTCGGCGTACCAATAATGAGCGTCGATCAGATGTTCAAAACCTCCAACCGACGTGAACGCCGCAACGGTGCGGTTGTGCTCCTCCTCCGTGTTCGCCGTCGCGTTCCGGCCCAGCAAAAAAGCGGGAATCCTCGCCAGGCGGATAAACCGCATGGCAGTCGGGAACCTGGCCTGCGCGTCCTCGATCAACACGAAGCGCGTCTCGACCCTGAGATCCTGCTCAAGGCCCGCGTCGTAGTCTTTAATCGCGTCTTCAAAGGATTTGAGTGATGCTGCGCGCCGCTCGGGCAGTTGCTTAGCGCGATCGCCCAGTTGGTCGATGCCCTGCAATACTTTTTGCAGTACACGAATAAGCACCGCCTTTTCATAGGACAGCCAGGTCGACGCGCGGCGGCGTTTTGCTTGAATATCCTCAACCACGGCGGCTTTCATACCCTCAAGGTCCGCCATTTGGATGGAAGTCATCGCGGCCCTAAGACGCGCGACCTGGCCGACGACACCTGGGCGCCGGCCGGGCCGTTCGCCTTCAACATCCGAACCGTCCCACACTCCGTCGCACAACTCGAAGAGCAAGGAATCTTGCAGCGTCCCGCAAAGTTCTTCGATGTCCACCGATTGGATCGCGGACATCACTGCCGGGGACGGCGCCCCCGGCGCCGCGAGTCCATCGCCGGTTACGATGCACAGGCACAGTAACAGCGCTGCACGCAACGAACCGCCCCACGTTGCCATGAGGCGTTCACGCCGACTAGCCCGCATTGCGCACCGGCACCGGAGGACTCGCAACAGTGTGTGTAGCAGCATTCGTAAGAATTCTGGCAGTAAACCCATGTCGCGGCCCGACTTCTCACGAAGTCGGCTACGGGCAGGCGCGTAATGCAGGTGAGCGCAGCATCCCGAACAAAGTGGCAATGTGGTCATCATCGATCAATCGTTCCCAAAAGCGTCCTGGAGTAGCGCACTGTCACACAGATCAATATGGCGGCCCCTTGAGGATGTCGAGCAATCGCGTCGACAATGATCACCTGGCAGGCCGACCTGCGACAACGCCCGGCGACGGGAGCTCAAACGTAGAAGAAGAGATCCTTACCTCCTCGGTGCGTGCAAAAGCCTGTGTACTCGCGTCGTCCCTTTCCGGTTAAAGGAATCCAATAGGCCACCTCACCGGGAAGAATCTTTTCGTCGTCTTTTCCCAGGTACAGTTCGTTCACCGCGCTCAATTTGGGTTTGAGCGCGTCTGCGAAGCCCCGTCGCCGGAAGGAACTGGCCATTGCAAAGAGTTGGCTTCTTTTCGGGTCGTCGGAATCGAGTTGGCCTTCGCGGCCCTGCATCGTTGAATGCTCGAGGCAGTTGTCGCTGATATCCCACTGTACGCGCTTCAAACCAAGATTCATACCGAAGTCTTTCAGATATGTGACCTTTGCCGTTAGGTCGTCGGGATACCACATCTTATCGCTGGTTTCATAGTGGTAGCCGCTGTTCGGGCTGTTCTTGTAAAGATTGCTGGTCGACGGAATGAAGGTCTCACGCAACCAGGCGCGCGCGGTTTCCTCGGCGGCATCAATGCCCGCGTCGATATACCCTTGGGCCTTTTCAAAAACTCGATCGGCGACGTAATAACCGACCTTCGTCAGGAAGTAGGTGATGGCGCGAACGGCGACGACGGCGCCGATGCCCAACACCAGCGCTACGCCGCTGGCGCGAGCTTCGGTTGTCGCTGACCCGGCAACGCCCAACGCGGCCGCCGCGGCCGCGTTTCGTTTGAGAAACTCCCGCCGGGTGGCCGGCAGGCCCTGCGGCGAACAAATAGATCGCTGGTTGAGCCGAATGCAATCCGGCGGCAGCGCGAGAACATCCGCGTTTTGCAGCGAGGCACGCAAGGAGCCGCGCTCCGTCGACGTAAAGTACGGTACGTAGATCGGCGTTGAAGCAATTGACATTTCTAACTCCGTTGAAGGTCTTGAATGGTGGTGGCAAGGTCACTGGCATGGTGAGGCGGGCAACAGTCCGCGGTGGCATCGTTCGTGTCGGGCAGATCCTCCGGTGTGGAGTGAGAAAGTAATTGAAGTACAGCATCAACCTGATCGTCGCTCATTTCGCCGCGCCACGTTTCGACGAGGTCGGCGGCGGTTTCACCGGCTCGGTTGGGCACGCCGGCGAGGCGCGGGTATTTGTTCAATAGTGCGGCCACGATGGGGCCGATGGCCTTTCGCGTCCACAGAGCGCGGCGATTGAGCGCGGCATGCAAAACGCTGTCTGCATTCCAATCACGCAATTGGTCGAGATTCTGCGAAGAGTTGACGATGTCCGTCACGCCTTGAACATCGCCCGCTTCAAGAAGCGACATAAAGTCCGACCACGTCGCTGAACCTTCTGGCGAAAGCGGCTCGGCGGCGTCCCGCAGCAGCAACTCAATCTCTTTATCGTCGATATTGCGAGCCAACTGGATGATGGGAACAAGCGTGTTCGCGTCATTATATGGGTCGAGGGGAACCAGATAAGCTTTGAGCGTCGGGTGATCGGCAAGCAGCTTTTCCAGAGCTTTGACGTTGTGATTGATAACAGCCCACGAAATCGCTTTCCGCAGTAGATTCTCATCCTTTAATAGCTCGGGATGTTTCTGCAAGAACGGATTCAGGCTGTCGGACCATCTCGATCCGGCATACACCATGAGCTCATCGCCCGGCGGCATCGTCGCCAACTCGACGGGCGTCACGTTGGTGGGAAGCTGGCCGACGGGCTTGGGAGGAACGACTGGCGGACTGGGAGGCGGGCTCTGACTTGATGGAGTTTGAGCGACGACGGTAAACGGCCATGTTTCGGTCAACATGAGCGTCACCAGCGCGGCCATGCCGGCCAAAACCACGCCCACGGCGAGCGAAGTGCCCGTCGGTTCACGCGCGGCAAAGCGAACGATGGCGATCGCAGCCGTTAGAACGACAGCGGGGATTAAAACATTGATCCACATATCGGCCATGTCGCACTGTACCGCGTGGGAAATCTGATGAAATGCCAACCGTACTTTGCCAACCTGAGTGGCGATTATAACCCACCGTACTGAGGTTGCAAGACCCCCATCTAGTTTTTATGAGGGGATTTCTGTTAGATGCGCGGAGGATGGGCTTGCTGTCCCGTCTCGTCGTTTTTCCGTGCCTGAACTTTGCCCTGAACGTGAAGGCTGGCCGTTGCTGAAGAATTGGCGGCAGAACCGCCGAAGCCGCCCCAGCTTGCAAGAACCCGGATTATTCATCGGCCCACGCGCGGCGCGCAAAACAATCCGCCAAGCCAATGGTGCGGTAGGGTAGATAGAGACAGCAGGCGGCGGACGGCAAAACCCTGACGCTCAATTTGAAACGAGCTGAGATGATGAACCATACCCCGCACATTTGTCATTGCGGCGCGCGTTGACGCTCGCGCGGGCGACGACGCGCAAGTTCAAGTCAGCAAACAGGTAACGATGCCAGATACGCTGTCGCGTTTTTTGTTTCCGTCAAGTTGCCCTTTGCCAATGGCTCATCCATAATCGGAAACGTGAACCTCAAACCGATCCGCCCTTTGCCATACATGCTTCGACTCGCCTGCATTTCCCTCCTGTTTTTCGCCTCCGCGCTTTTCGCCGCCGCGCTTTTCGCCGCCGATGCTCCGCTTCCACATGGTCAGCAAAAGCCGCCGGGGCCGCCGCTCGCGCCGGCTGAAGCCATCGCGCGGATGACCGTGCCAAAAGGCTTTGCCGTCGAACTGGTGGCCGCCGAACCCGATATCGTCAACCCGGTGGCCATGACCTTCGACGAGCGCGGCCGCGTCTGGATCACCGAGAGCCTCGAATATCCGCGCCGTGAGCCGGGGCCGGGCCAAGACCGTGTCAAAGTGCTCGAAGACACCGACGGCGACGGCCGCGCCGATCGCTTCAGCGTGTTTGCCGAGGGCTTGAACATTCCTTCGGGCATCGCCGTCGGCGCCGGCGGCGTGTGGGTGGCCAACGCGCCCGATCTTTTGTTCATGCAAGACACCGACGGCGACGGCCGCGCGGACAAACAAGAGGTGGTCGTCACCGGCTTCGGTCGAGCGGATACGCACGAGTTGCCCAATTCACTCACCTGGGGGCCTGATGGTTGGCTGTATGGCTTCAACGGCGTCTTCAACCCCAGCCATGTCGAGTATCGCGGCCAGACTTACGACTTCACCTGCGCCATGTTCCGCGTTCATCCGCGCACGCGCGATTTTGAGCTGTTCGCTCAAGGCACCAGCAACCCTTGGGGCATCGCCTTCGACGGCGACGGCGGCGCGTTTGTCAGCGCTTGCGTGATCGATCATCTTTGGCACCTCACCGAGACCGGCTATTACCATCGTCAAGGCGGCCCTTATCCGCCCTTCACCTGGAAGCTCGATTCGATCGTCAAGCATCGTCATCAGAAGGCGGCCTATTGCGGTCTGCACTACTTTGACAGCGACGCCTATCCCGAACGGTTTCGCGAACGGCTCTACATGGGCAACATCCACGGCAACGCGATTAATTGCGACCGCCTCACGCGCGACGGCGCCAGCTACCTGGCCGTGCCCGACGACGATTTTCTCACCGCCAACGACGCCTGGTTCATGCCGGTCGCGCAGAAGACCGGGCCCGACGGCTGCCTCTATATTCTCGATTGGTACGATCGCTATCACTGCTATCAGGACGCCAATCGCGATCCCAAAGGAATCGACCGCCTGAAGGGACGGCTTTATCGCGTGCGCTATGGCGATTCGCCCCGCGCGGCGCCATTTGATCTCGCGCAAGAAAGCGATGACGACCTGATCGAGCGGCTGCGCAGCCGCAACGTGTTCTTTCGCGACCTGGCTCAACAGTTGCTGCGCGAACGGGCCGACGCCGCGACGCTCGCCAAGCTGCGGCGGCTGGTGCTCGACGACGGCGAACCGCGCCCAGCGCGGATGCACGCGCTCTGGTCGCTGGTGGGCGCGGGGCCGCTGGAAGCGGCGTTTCATCAGCGGTTGCTGCGGCATGGCGACGCCGCCTTTCGCGCTTGGGCGGTGCGGGCCGCCGGCAATCAACGCCAGGTTAGCCCGCCGGTGCGCGACGACGTGCTCGCCCTGGTCGCTGATCCTTCGCCCGACGTGCGGCTGCAGGTGGTCATCGCCGCCGGCAAGCTGGCCGGGGTCGATGCGCTGCCTTTGCTTTATCAGGCGTTGACGAAGGCGGGCGACGACAAACTTATTCCGCACATCGTCTGGCAAAACTTGCATCCGCTGCTGGAAACCGACAGCGAGCGGTTCCTGGCGCTGGTGAAAAAGAAACCGCTCAACGAACAGCCGAACGTGGCGGCCATCATGCCGCGCGTGGTCGAGCGCGTGTTGGGCCGGAAGGATCCCGACCCACGGCCCGTCACGGCGCTGATCGAGTTTTTAATGGCGAACAAAACGAACGATCGCGCGCGGGCCGGACAATGCCTGGAACTACTGGCGGGCAAAGTGCAAACGCGCGAGATCGCCGGACCACGGCTCGAACGGCTGCGCGCGGCGTTGGCGCCCATCATCGCGGCGATTCTTAACGACGCGAACAGTCCGCTGCGTTTCGATGCCGCCTTGCTGGCCGCGACGTGGAGAGACTCCGGCGCCGTCGTCCGTGTGCGTGAAACGCTGCTCTCGCCCGACGAGCCGGAGGAGCGGCGTTTGCAAGCCCTGAGAGCGTTGGTGGCCGCGCGCGATGCCGATCTGCTCGCGGAGGCGGCCGATCTGCTCACCGGCAAGAAACAGGCGTCCGTTGAATTCCGCCGCCGCGTGCTGGACGAATTGGGCCGCGCCGAGGCGCCCGCCATCGCCGAGTTGGTGTTGGCGGCTTATCCCGCGCTGGAGCCGGAGTTGCGGCCCGCAGCCATTGAGTTGCTCACCGGCCGCGCGGCATGGAGCAAGCTGCTGCTGGCGGCCATCGCCGAGCGGCGCGTGCCCGCCGACGCCTTGAATCTCAACCAGGTGCGCAAGCTACTGGCCGGCAAAGACGCCGAACTGGCCAAGCTGGTGCGCGCCCAGTGGGGAACTTTGCGCGCCGAACGCAATCCCCAGCGCGAGCAGGTGATCGCCCGCATGCGCGCCTTTTTGCGCGAGAGCGACGGCGACGCGCGGCGCGGCCAACAGGTTTTCAAAAAGGTTTGCGGGCAGTGCCACAAGATTTATGGCGAGGGGCAGGACGTTGGGCCTGACATCACGGTGAACGGCCGCAGTTCTTTCGAGCAGTTGCTTTCCAACGTGTTTGACCCGAGCCTGGTGATCGGCGCGGCCTATCAGGCGCGGACCATTCTCACCAACGACGGCCGCGTGCTTACCGGCCTGGTGGCCGCGGACGACGAACAGCGCGTGGTGCTCAAGGCGCAAGGCGGCAAACTGGAAACCGTCGCCCGTGGTGATATTGAAGAAATGGAAACCAGCCGGCTGTCGCTGATGCCCGAAAACCTGGAGCAGCAACTTCAGCCCCAAGAGCTGGCGGACCTCTTCGCCTTCATCACGCTCGACAAACCGCCCGACGACCCCGCGGCGGCGGAACTGCCCGGCGTGCGGGCGCCATTGCCGCGCGCCACGACCGACCCGGCGGAGTTCGCGTCGGTCGTCGGTGAAGTGGCGGCGGGCTTTGGCACGTCGGCTGTGGGTGAAGGAGGTGTGGCGATCGTGGCCGAGCATTTCGGCCGCGAAGGAGTTTTGCGCACGCATCCGGTCGATCGCGATCGGCCGTGCGTGTTGAGCGCGGCGCTCGATGTTCCGGCCGGCCGGCGGACGTTTTTGTTGTTGGACGTCTCGCACGACGAGCATGGCGACTGGCGGCTGATCGTCACCGCCGACGGCCAAAAGCTGCATGACGCGGTGATCGGCCCCGCGACGACCAAGCAGGGTTGGGCGGAGATTTCCATCGACCTGACGCGCTTTGCCGGCAAGCGTGTGCGCGTCGAGCTGGCGAACCAGGCCAACGGCTGGAGTTGGGAGTTTGGCTATTGGCGGAAGGTGCGCGTCGAATCGCGATAGACCGGATTATTCATCGTCTGCTACGGGTTACCCCGCGCCGAAGGCTCTGGCCAGCAGGAGTTGTTGCTCCATTTTATGGCTGCTGTGCGAACCGGTGGCCGGGCTGGCCGCCGCCGGACGGGTCACGCCGTCAAAGGGAAATCGCCCGAACAGCCGCTCGCCCAAGTTCACACGCAAAAACGGCCAGGCGCCCATGTTTTCCGGCTCTTCCTGCGCCCAACATACCGGCGTGCCAGCGGCAAACTCGGCCAAGGCCGCGCGTAAATCGCCCGCCGGAAAGGGATAGAGCTGCTCCAGCCGCACGATCGGCACGTCAGCGCGGCCTAAACGCTCGCGCTCGGCCAAAAGATCATAATAGAACTTGCCCGAACAAAGCAGAACATGGCTGGCCGTCTGGCCCGCGGGCGGCGAGTCGGCCATGACGCGCTGAAAACCTCCCTGAGCGCAATCGTCGAGCGGCGAGACGCATCGCGGCAGCCGCAGCAGGCTTTTGGGCGCCATCACGATCAGCGGTTTTCGCCATTTGCGCAACGCCTGGCGGCGCAGGCAATGAAAATACTGGGCGGGCGTCGTCAGGTTGACCACTTGCAAGTTGTCGTCGGCGGCGGCCAACAAAAATCGTTCCAGCCGCGCGTGAGAATGCTCCGGCCCCATCCCTTCAAAACCATGCGGCAGCAACAGCACCAGGCCGCTCAACCGCCGCCACTTTTCTTCGGCGCTGGTGATGAATTGGTCGATAATCACCTGCGCCGCGTTGCAGAAATCGCCGAACTGCGCTTCCCACAGCACCAGCCCGTCCGGGCAGTCAAGACTGTAGCCATATTCAAAGCCCAAGACGCCCGTTTCGGAGAGCGGGCTGTTATAGATTTCGACCGGCCCCTGATCGGCCGCCAAATGCGCCAGCGGCACGTAGACCGCGCCGTTTTCATAATCGTGCAAGATGGCGTGCCGCTGGCTGAACGTGCCGCGGCCCGTGTCTTGTCCGCTCATGCGGATGCGTATCCCCTCGCTCAGCAGCGTGGCGAGGGCCAGCGCCTCGGCGGCCGACCAATCGAGCGGACGCTTGCCGGCGGCCATCTCCAGCCGGGCCTCCAGAAACCGCTTCAACTTGGGATGCGGGTGAAAGGTTTGCGGCACGCGGCTGATCGACTCCAGCGTGGCCGTCAGGCGAGCGTGATCGACGCGGGTTTCGATCGGCGGCGGTTCAGGGCCGCCGTGAAAGCCGGCCCAAGTTCCGGTGGGCGCCTCGCCCGGCATGGCGAAATCATCGCGCCGCGCCTCGGAAAGGTCGTGTTCGAGTTGTTCGCGCCGCGCCGCCTCGATCTTCTCGGCTTCTTCCAGCGTGACGCCTCCCAGCATGAGAAGCTGTTCGAGATACGCCTCGTGAACGCTCATGCGATCGTCAATCGCCTTGTAAAGCATGGGCTGCGTGAACGACGGCTCGTCGCCCTCGTTGTGGCCGCGGCGGCGATAGCAATACATGTCGATGACGACATCGCGTTGAAACTCGCGACGAAAATCCATCGCCAGCCGCACCACCTGGGCCACGGCTTCGGGGTTTTCGCCGTTGACGTGAAAGATGGGGATTTGCAACATTTTGGCGACGTCGGTGGCATAGACGCTGGAGTGCAGTTCCGCCGGCGTCGCCGTGAAGCCGATCTGGTTGTTGACAATGACGTGAATCGTGCCGCCCACACGATAGCCCTCAAGCTGGCTCAGCATGAGCGTTTCTTGCACCACGCCTTCGCCGGCGAAAGCGGCGTCGCCGTGAATCAAAAGCACCATGCCGCGCACGCGTTCGAGGTCGTCGGCGCGGTCTTGCTTGGCCCGCATGCGGCCCACCGCCACCGGATTGACAAACTCCAAGTGGCTGGGGTTGAAGCAGAGCGAGAGATGCACGTTTTGCCCCTGGTCGGTGGGCCAGTCGCTGCTGTAACCGAGATGGTATTTCACGTCGCCGCGGCCGAGGTGCAACTCCGGATCGCGATCTTCAAACTCGCGAAAGATTTGCCGGGGCGACTTGCCGATGATATTGGCCAAGACGTTCAAGCGGCCGCGGTGGGCCATGCCCAGCACGATCTCTTCAATGCCTTGCTCGCCCGCCTTTTCAATTGCCAGGTCCAACAGCGGAATCAGGCTTTCGGCGCCTTCCAGCGAAAAACTCTTGGCGCCGGTAAACTTTTTTTGAATGAACTCTTCAAAGATGTGGGCGTTGGTCAAGCGGGTCCAGATGCGAAGCTGTTCTTGCCGCGTCAGGCGGATGCGGTTTTCAGTGCCTTCCATGCGGTCTTCCAGCCACTGCCGCACGCTGAGATCGTCGATGTGCATGAACTGCACGCCGATCGAACGGCAGTAGGTGTTGCGCAACCGCTCGACAATGCCGCGCAGCGAGAGTATGTCGCCGCCCGGCATGGTGTCGATGGAAAACTGCCGATCGAGGTCGGCCGCGGTGAAGCGGTAAAAATCGAGTTGCAGTTCGGGCTGATGGGGCCGCGGCAGATTGAGCGGATTGATTTTGGCCAGCATGTGGCCGCGCACGCGATACGCGCGCACCAACTGATCGACGCGATCTTGCAGGTTGGCGACTTCGGCCACCGGCATGACCGCGGCGCCGTTGCTCGCGGGGGTTTCGTGCCCGTTCGGGTTAAACAAACTGGCCGGTCGAAACGACGGCCCCGGATGCCAGCGATGGTTGGTCTGGCGGCCGTTTGGCCCGCGGATTTTCTCAAAATAGGCCCGCCAGTCAGGCTCGACCGACTCAGGATCGTTCAGATAGTCGTCGTAAAGGCCCTCGACGAAGGCCAGGTTTAAGCTGCTGGGTGAAATTGTCTCGTTCATGGAGAGTTGCGTGTTTGCTGTCTGACGGTAAACATGGGTTTTAACCATTCTAGCCGATTCGTCCAATGCGGGCATTGCCCACCGTCGTTGCTAGCGGTCAATCACTGCTCCACCGGCGTAAAGCCCGGCGGTGGCGGTGCGGAACAAATCCGGTTTGGAATCTCAGCTCGTTGTCGTATCAACGTCGGGCATATTGCGCAGTCCAGACTCACGCCAGGCTATTCATGTTGGAATTGCCCGAAAGACCGAATTTTTACTTGACATTTCCCCAAAGGAGTGTAGAACGAACGCTTACGGATCGTCGCGGTGCCGCGCCGCATGGGGAGAGGAGGAATGTTATGGACGCCGCTGAAAACCTGTTGTTTGGCATGCTGGCGCTGCAAAACGGCTTTGTCGACCAACACGCGTTGCTCTCGGCGCTGGAGGATTGGACGGCCGATCGGACGCGCGGCCTTGACGCCATGCTGACGGCTGCCGGGCAGCTTGACGCGGACCAGTGCCGCTTGCTTTGGGCCTTGGTCGAACAGCAGTTGAAACACGACGGCCCGGCTGTGCTCTGCGCGGCGTCCGCGGAACGAGGTTCTTCAACTCGCAAGGGCGCGTTGCCGGCGTCGGCGCAGCCTGCTCAACCGCGCCTGGCGGCGACGCTGGGTTGCGCGCAGCCGCAGCGTCCGGCCGTCGCCACCTCAAAAGGGCAGCCCTGCGCCGCCGATGAATATAAGACCCGGCCGGCCGCGGCGGGCACCGTCACCTCGTCCGGTCGCCGGTTCGACATTTTGCGGCCGCTGGCCAAAGGCGGCATCGGGCAGGTGTGGGTCGCTCAAGATATGGAATTGCGCCGCGAGGTGGCCTTCAAAGAACTGCAAGAGCAGTTCGCCGACAACGACGACTTTCGCGATGATTTTGTGCTGGAAGCCGAAATCACCGGCGGCTTGGAACATCCCTGCATCGTGCCCATTTATGGCCTGGGCCAGCATCCTGACGGCCGCCCGTTTTATGCGATGCGGTTCGTTCGCGGCGAAAGCCTGCACGACGCGATTCGGCGATTTCACGCGGAAACCGCCAAGGTTCAAGAGTCTGGCAATCGCAGCCTGAAGCTGCACAAAATCCTGACGCGGTTCGTGCATGCGTGTAATGCCGTTGAATATGCCCACAGTCGCGGCGTCATTCATCGCGATCTGAAACCGTTGAACATCATGCTGGGCAAATTCGGCGAAACCTTCGTCGTGGATTGGGGCGAGGCCAAACCGCTCGATCACCTCGCCCATGCCAACGCCGGCGAAGAGCCACGTTTGCAAACAAGCTGTAGCCGCGACACGGATCGCATGGGCAAACCCGTGGGCACGCCGGCCTACATGAGTCCCGAACAGGCGGCAGGCCGCCACGATTTGCTGGGGCCAACCTCGGACGTCTATTGCCTTGGGGCCACGCTGTATCACATTTTGACCGGCCGCGCGCCGATTGGCGAATGCGATAGCGGCCTGGCCTTGCAGAAGGCGATGAAGAACGACGTTCGCCCCCCGCGCGAGGTCAACAAGTCGGTGCCGCGCCCCCTGGCGGCCATTTGCCAGAAAGCGATGGCGCCGAAGCCGGCCGACCGTTATCCCTCGGCCCGGGCGCTGGCCGACGACGTGGAGCATTGGCTGGCCGACGAGCGCGTTTCAGCGCACGCCGAATCTTGGCCGCAGCGGACCTTTCGGCTCATGCGGAGCCACAAGGCGGCCACGTCCGCGCTGGCCGCGGCGCTGGCCGTGCTGATCTTTGGCGGCGGTCTGGCGGTGGAAATCAGTCGGCGCGAGAACGACCGCACGCGCGCCTACGATCTGGCCGAAGCCCTCTTGGAAGCCAACGCCTCGGCGGTTCCCCATCTGCTTGACGCGCTGAATCCATACGGCGAGGTTGCCGCCGCCTGCGTCCGTGACTGCCGGCAGCGCGCCGACCGCGACAAAAACGGCGGCAGTGACAAGCCTATTTCCGTCGTTGACGCCGAGAAGGTCGCCGCCTTGCGCCGCTTGCGAGAGGCCTACGCGCTGGCCAATCTGGGCGAGGCGCCGGCTCAAACCGCCTATTTACTCCAGCGGTTGCCGGATGTGCCGGCCGACGAATGCCAAAACCTGATTGCGGCCTTGCGCAACGACAAACCGGCCGCTTTATCCAAACTCACAGGCCATGCCGCGGCGGCGGACGACGCCTTCGCCAAGGTGCGCTACTCAATCGTGGCGCTGCATCTGGGCGAACCGGGCGCGACGAAGCAATGCCTGCGCGTCGGCGCAGACCCCTCTTTGCGTACCGCGTTAATCCATGACTTCGCCGATTGGCACGGCGATCTACGCGACATCGTTCCCCTGCTGGCCGCTGAGCCGGACGGAGAATTCGTGTCCGGCTTGTGTTCGGCCATCGGCCGCGTGCGCAGCGAATTGTTGTCGCGGGAGGAGCGAACCGCGGTGGTCGAGATGCTGGCGCGACTGTCGGTGCATGCCGCCGATGGGGCCACACACAGCGCGTCGCGTTGGGCGCTGACACGCTGGAAGCATCCGGCTCGGGCGATGGCCAGTGGCAGTGCCGCTGAATTTGTCGGCAAACGGTGGTATGTCAACCAGCAGGGAATCAACATGATCGCGCTGTCGCCCGGCGAAACAGAATCAGCCGCGGCCGGCGGCCCCGCGCGGCCGTTTTATCTCGCCAGTCGCGAGGTGTCCATCGAGCAATTCGCCCGCTTCGTCGCGGCCGACCAATCGTTCGCCAGCGCGCATGCCGCCGATTCGTGGGCCTTTGTCAGCAGTCAAGAAACGCCGGCCTGCCCCGTGAATAACGTGAATTGGCTGCATGCCCTACTGTTTTGCAATTGGCTGAGCGACCAGGAGGGCTTGCCGCGCTCTTACACTCAGGGGGGCGATTCGTCGGGCGGGGACTCGTCGGGTGGCGACGGCGCCGGTGGAACGGGTTTGCAGGAATGGCATTGCGATTTGAACGCCGCCGGCTATCGTTTGCCGACCAAGGCCGAATGGCAGTGGGCC
The DNA here is from genome assembly GCA_036379555.1 of Pirellulales bacterium. Classification (GTDB taxonomy): domain Bacteria; phylum Planctomycetota; class Planctomycetia; order Pirellulales; family JAICIG01; genus DASSFG01. The sequence continues at coordinate 19,105 of DASVGM010000388.1, forward strand.
TGCCGCGCCGGCAGCGCCGCGGACTACGACTTTCATTTCGGCCAGGAAGATAGTCTCCTTGCCGAATATGGCTGGTATCTGAACAACTCCGGCTTTCGCGTGCAGCCGGTCGGCGCCAAATTGCCCAACGCCTTCGGCATTTTCGACATGCACGGCAACGTCGAAGAATGGTGCTGGGCCGATCACGACGCCGGCCCAGCGCGAGAAGTAACGCGTCGGGACGGGCCGAAGCGGATGCGTCTTTTGAAGCCGGTCATCTCGGCGGATGGCTACGTTGTCTGCGGCGGCAACTGCAACAACGCGGCGATTGATTGCGCTTGGAACCAGGTTCGCGGCGTGCCGCCCGGCGCCGGCCGGCAAGCCGGTCAACTGGGCAACCCCGCCATCGGTTTCCGAGTGGCGCGAACTAAAACGGAGGCTCCTTGAGCAACTACATGAACCAATTATACTGCCTGCGGGCTGGCATGAGACAATCAGTGTCACCGGAGGATGGGCCTCCTGGCCCGTCACCAACCAGGGTGACGGCCTGGGAAGGCCATCCTACTCGAGCGCGTAAAAGTGCCTCATTCCTGCCCGCGTGCAGTATACTCTCCGGCGTTCTCCTGCTGGCTTGCGCTGTTTCCGCCCATGCCGACGATTTGCCCTGGGTCGTCATTTCAAAAGACAGCAAGGGGTTCAGCCTCGATCCGTCGGGAAAAACCTTTGCGCCTTGGGGCTTCAATTACGATCGCGACGACGCGGGACGGCTGATCGAAGATTACTGGTATGAAGAGTGGCCGACCGTTGAGACTCATTTCAACCAAATGAAACAACTGGGCGCCACCGTCGTTCGCGTTCACCTGCAACTGGGCAAGTTCATGGACGACCCGCGAACGCCGAACCCGCGGGCACTCGACCAATTGGAAAAGCTGCTGCGGCTGGCCGAGAAGGAACGGCTTTATCTCGACCTGACGGGGCTGGGCTGCTACCACAAGCAGGATGTGCCGGCCTGGTACGACAAGCTCGCTGAAAAGGATCGTTGGGACGCGCAGGCGTGGTTTTGGCGGGCGGTGGCGCAACGGTGCGCAGCCAGCCCCGCTGTCTTTTGCTACGACTTGATGAATGAGCCGCTCGTGCCCGGAGGAAAGCGCGCCGACGGCGAATGGTTGGGGCCGCCGTTCGCGGGCAAGCACTTCGTGCAGTTCATCACGCTCGATCAGCATGCTCGGCCCCGACCTGAGATTGCCCGCCAATGGGTGCATCGTTTGACGACGGCCATTCGGGAAAAAGACAAGCGACACCTCATCACGGTCGGTCTTGTCGACTGGAGTCTGGACCGTCCCGGCCTCAGCTCCGGCTTTGTGCCTGGCGAGATCGCCGCCGATCTCGATTTCGTGGCGGTTCATCTTTACCCGAAATCAGGCAAATTGAGCGAGGCCCTTGACACCTTGGCCGGCTTCGCGGTGGGCAAGCCGGTGGTGATCGAGGAGACCTTTCCGCTGAGCTGCTCCGCCAAGGAGTTGGAGGAGTTTATCGAGGCATCCAAGCGGCACGCCGCGGGTTGGATCGGCTTCTATTGGGGCAAAATGCCCGACGAGCTGCGCCAATCAAGCCGCCTGCCCGACACGCTGACGTTGGAATGGCTGGAGCTTTTTCAACGGCACGCGGGCCGCTCGCCGGTCCCGGAGGTTATCCGATAAACCCGTGCCGACGGCCCGTCTGAAACTCGGATTTCGCCGTGGCTGCGTATCGTGGGGCGCCTCGCCGAGCCGTCTCTTGTTTTCAGACGGGCCGGCGGCACGCCCCACAGTTTCGTTTCTTAACCTTGGCGGCCTATTTGGCCGGTTTTGCCAGTTCGCGTTCGATGGCGCCGACCACTTCCTGCGATTCAGGCTTGGTCCGAGGCGCGAAGCGTGCCGCCACCCGGCCGTCGCGGCCGATCAAGAACTTTTCAAAGTTCCAGGTCACGTCGCCGGCAAAGTCGGGGTCGGTCTCCTTCGAGGTCAGATACTTGTAGAGCGGGCATTGGCCCTCGCCTTTGACCACCACCTTGGAGAACATATCAAACTTCACGCCGTAGTTTTTGTCGCAAAACTCGGCGATGTCCTGATCGCTGCCCGGCTCTTGCTTGCCGAACTCATTGGCCGGAAAGCCCAAAACGGCCAGGCCCGCCTCGGCGAATTTCTCGTGGAGGTCTTCCAGACCTTCGTATTGCGGCGTATTGCCGCATTGGCTGGCCACGTTGACGATCAAGACCACCTTGCCCTGGTACTTCGCCAGGTCGATATTCTTGCCGTCGAGGCTTTTCATTTTGAAATTCAAGGCGTTCGACACGTTTTTATCTCCTTGATCGGCGGCCAACACGGGTGCGGCGGACGCCGCCAAAAAACCAAGCACAAGTGAGTAAACCAAAGTTCGCATGACGGTCAGCTCCTCAAAGCGGTGGGGTGTTTGAGCGGCGGCCGTCAGGGCCGCCGCGGCAGGGCCGCTCGCCACGAGCGGCACCCTGAGTGTAAACCGCCGAAAACACGATCGCCAGGGGGTGATGATCGGCCGCGCAGCGTGAGAGAGACCGATCGAACGCCTGCGCCACAAGCGGAACGGCAGGCGAATCGCGCGCATCACCACAGCCATCACGCCGGTTTTCGCTCGGGCAACGGGTGCTCCATGATCTCCATCAACAGTTCCAACCTCGACGGCCGGGAGATCAGCGGCACCAGGTTCGGCAAGGCGTAATCGTCGCCGGTGAATTGAAAAGCGTCGGCTGAAGCCGGCTCAAAAGACCTTTGTTTGGTTTGCGTAACCACCAGCTAATGCTGGTGGCAATCGGGACAAAGTCTGGCTAGATTGAGGCAAGGCGGGGCGAGAACGGTACGTTGACAACCCTGCTTCGTCCAAACCACCGGAGAATAGCGATGTTTGTTCGGCCGCCGCATGCTGTGCTGGTTTCTCTCTTTTTGGTTTTCGCTCTTTCTCCGGTGCGGGCGGACGATCTAACCGATGCCGATAGCCAACCCTTGCCGGGCGTCGTGGTGGCCGCATCGGGTGAACCGCTCGCCAACGTCGATGTGTGGCTCGTGACGGCATCGTTGCACGGCGATCCGGAAATCTACGACCATACGAAATCTGCCGCCAATGGAACCTTTCGGCTCACCGTTCCCGGTCGCTGGACGAACCAAACGCAGTCTCTTCGCCAGGAACTTGGCGTGGTCGCGTTTCAAAGCGGCGCCGCGCCCGCGGTTGTTGGGTTCTATCGGTCCTCGCCGTTGGCGCCGCGGCTTCAAATGGAATTGAAACCGATCGGCGGTTTCTCGTTGCGTGTTTTGGCGCCAGATGGCCAGCCCGTTGCCGGTGCGAAGGTCACTGTCACCGCCCTGGCCTGCGGCGCCATTCGCGGCGATTTGTCGGTCGATGCCGTCGTCGCGGAGCGATTCGGGCTGACCTACGCCACTGACGAGATGCGCGCTGCGCTGAAGTTCAGCCGCAACGGCCTGACGCATGGCCGCATGGCCGCTTTATTGCCCGTCAAGGTGAGCGATCGCTTAAGTGCGCAAACCGCCGAAGACGGCAAGGTGTTGTTGCCGGCCGTCGCGCTCGAAGACGTCGCCGCGATCAAGATTGAAACGGGCGATTATGGCATGCAGATCGTCGCGTTGCAGAACAATCCCGGCGACTTCCGGCACGAACCACGCATGTCCGACACGATCACACTACGGCCGGTCGGCTCCCTGGCCGGCCGCCTGGTGTCAGCCCCTCAAACGCTGCCGGCCAAGGCGGCGATCAGGGTCCGTTCGTTTGCCGCCGATGTCGGGAGCGAGTCAATCATCGACATGAGCGTTTACGGCGTGGCCGCGGTCGCCGTCGGCGATGATGGACGTTTCAAAATCCCCAAAATCGCCGCCGGCGCGGTGGATTTGTCTGTTTCATTGCCCAAGGAGTCGCCGCTACGCGTTCGCCTACCGGAGAACCGCTCCGTGAAGATCAAGCCTGGCGAACCTGCGACCGTATCGCTTCCAATGACGCCCGGAATTCGCGCCTCGGGGCGGGTCCGTAGCAGCGGTACCAAACGACCGCTGGCGGGCATCACGGTTCAAGTATTGCACGGCATCAACAGTCAGGAAGTGGCCGTCACCGATGGCGAGGGGCGATACAACTGCTTGGTGTCGAGCGGCAGCGTGCTGAGTGTGCCGGTCGTTCCCTCGGCTTTTGCCCCCCTGTCGCGCGAGGCCCTCGGTTCGTTCTCCGTGACGATTCCAGCAGATAAAAAATACTTTGAATTGCCGCTGATCGAGCTGACGCCATTGGCGGCCGTGCGCGGAGTGGTGATGGATGGCGACGGCCAGCCGGCGGCGAACGCCGCGGTGCAAGCTCGCTGGCAAACCACCGACCGCCGCCATACTCAGCAAACGCTGCTCTCACGCCAAATGTTGGCCGACGGCCAGGGGCGTTTCGTCATTGCGGGCGTTGACGCCGATCACGAGGTGCTCATCGAGGCCCGCACCGCGATCGCCTTCGGCCGCATCAAAGCCACGCCCAAGAAGCAGGGCGACGACCTGATCGTGTTGACGGTACGCGAAGAAAACTTGGTGGCCCTTTCGGGCCGCGTCGTCGATACGTCAGGCAAGCCGGTGAGCGGTCTGGCGATCGAGATTTGGGGTTGGCCGGCGGTGCCCAATGGCGCGGTGAGCACGCCGGAGCGCGTCACGTTCGCGGCAGGCGTCGAGCTTCGCACCGACGCGGAGGGGCGTTATCAAACGCCGCGTGAGTTGGATCGCGAGTCGATGTATCAGGCGCGGCTGGCCACGCCGGGTCGTGAGCCGGCGGCCACCTTCGGCCTTTGCGCGGCGGTTGCGGGCAAGCTCGCTTTTGACGATCTCGTGGTGCGCCGCGTCGCGACGATTAGCGGCCGCGTCGAAGACCGCCAAGGGCGCGGCGTGGCCGGTGCCACGGTTTTCCAGTCCGGCGACGCGCCGCGTCGGCTGAAAACAACGACCGACGCCGCCGGCCGCTTCCATCTTGAGGGAGCGAAGGCCGCGCCGACGTTTCTTTTTGTCAGCCAACCGGGCTTTCGCTTCTTCGGCCAACTGCTGGGCGATGAGCAAGACGGCGTCGTTCTTGTCGTCACGCGCGATGACGAGGCCGCCGAAGCTTGGCGCACCTTGCCGCTCGCCATGCCCAAGGACGAGCGTATGGCACTGGCGCGGCGCGTTTTGAAACCATGCCTGGAAAAGATCGACGGGGAGGAGGAAGGCCGTTCCGCCCAGACGCTGGCCGCGTATGGGGCCGTCGATCCGGAGGCATTGCTTGCCCGGTTGGCGGAGAAGCCGCCCAAAAATCCATTCCTCTCCGGATATGTGCGCCGCGCCGTTGCGAAAGCCCTCGCCACCGACGACGTGGATGAGGCGATCGCCGTGATCGAAACGATTGAAGATTCCAGCTTTCGCTCGATGTGTTACGTTGACCTGATCGATTTGCTAAGCCAAGACCAACGCTCGCGTAAGTTTGAACTACTGGCGCAGGCAACGCTCGCGGCGCGTGCCACGCCAAATCCCGAGATGCGCGCGCTCCAATTGGGCGTGATCGCGGAGCGGCTACTTGATTTGGGCCAGCGAGATCAGGCCGTCACGCTGTTGCGCGAGGGAGAAAAGTTGGCCCGCGAGCTTCCGCTGGAGGCATTTGGCGGCTACGCGCGCGGCGCCTTCGCCGAGGAGTTGGGGCAGGTCGATCTGCCGGCAGCTTTGGAACTGATGAAGGAGCTCAAGGACGACTACGAATTCGACCGCCATCACGGCAATCTGGCGCATGAGTTGGCCGGTAAAAACCCCGCGGAAGCGGAGCGGCTTTTGGACATCCTGCATGGCACGGAAGAGTCGAAGCTGATCGCGCCGCCGCGCGATATGTATGGCGTGCGCGTCTGTTATCGCATGGCGCCGGTCGACCTGCCGCGAGCGCGCCGCATCGCCGAGACCATCACCGACCCCTACCTTCAGGCGCGGGCTTACGGCGTGATGGCGGAAGCCCTTGCCAAGCGCGAGCCGCAAGCCGCCGGAGAATTGCTCGCGCGGGCTTTCGACGTGCTGGCAGGGTTGGTCGTCGCTCGCGAAACCGATCCGGCCAAGGGTGAGACTAAACCCGCGGCGATCGACCGTTACAACGGGCTGTACAGCGCGGCGTCGGTGGCCGGGTCGCTATTGCCGGCGGTCGAGGCGGTTGACGCGACGCTGGTGCCCGAATACTTTTGGCGCGCGGCGTCATTCCGTCTGCCAAGTACGGGCAATGAGGCGACTCTGGTGAACGACAAACGCTCGAACGCCGCTTTGGCGATGATGTTGGCCCGCTACAACCGCGACGTGGCGGCGGGAGTGTTCAAGCTAGCTCAGGCATTTGGTGGTGGAAGAGATCCAGGTCTGATGGCGTTGGCGCTAATCGACCCGGCGCGCGCGGCGGCGGAGGTCGAAGCGAATTCCGCGGACGACAATACGGGCCGCGTGCTGCTTGCCAGACTCATGGCGATTGAAGGCGATGCCCTTTGGCGCAAGCTCAACGGCTCACTGGCGCTTTGGTCGATCGACGAGGAAGACATCGTTGGTGATTAAGGCGATTCAGCAAAGCGTTACGCCAGTGCTCATCAAAGTGGCGCTGTCCAATTCAGAGGCTATCCCAAAAACCGCGTGCAGACCCGTAGGGTGGGCAATGCCCACGATGAATTCACGGTGGGCAATGCCAACCCTACACAGCCGAAGGCCGGTTTTCGGATAGCCTCAAAATGAAATATGGTTCATTCGGAAACGGCGTGCCTGCAGCCCGCTGACACGGCAGCGGTGGATTTTTTAAGGCATAACTCCGATGTCCAAAAGCAGTTGCGACAAAACCCAATGGCGCGGTCGGCGCGCAGGCCGTTTCGTTCCACATACCGCGCCACCGTGCAAAAGTGATCGTCTTCTTGAACTGGAATCGACTTGTAAGTTCCTTGATCAAGGTGGCCGCGTCCGACGCTTTTCTCCCCCTACCCCTAATCGCCGCTATCCCATCCTGGCCCTTTTATCCAGGCAGGCCGCCAAGGAAACGTCGTAAGGTTGCTTGGTGTTAATCAGGTTGTAGTCGATGCGGCGCTGCAGGCAGTCGCGCTTCACTTGCTCGGTAAAGGCGTTGATGCGCGCCAGGTAGCGCGCCCGCAAGCTCTTGGGATTGGCCACCACGCGGCCGACGCCCTCCATGTCTTTGAACCGCGTCAGGCGGTCGTAGGGGAAAGTCAACTCGGCGTCGTCCATGACGTGAAACACCACCACCTCATGATGATTGTGTCGAAAATGCTGCAAGCCGGCGGCGATCTTTTCCTCATTGTCAATCAGGTCGCTGATCACGATTACCAAGCCGCGGCGCTTGATGCGCTCGGCCACTTCGTGCAGCACGGCGCCGACGTCCGTATCGCCGCCAGGCTCGGTTTTGTCCAGCAGATCGAGCACGCGGCGAAACTGCGTGGGCCGGGCCTTGGCCGGCACGTGCAACCGCACGGCGCTGTCAAACAAGGTCAGCCCCACGGCGTCATTCTGCCGCAGCAGCAGGTATGTCAGCGCCGCGGCCAAGTAGCTGCCGTATTGAAGCTTGCTCACTTCGCCGCTTTGAAAAGCCATCGACTGCGAGCAATCGAGCAGGATGTACGCCCGCAGGTTCGTCTCGTCTTCAAACAGCTTGACGAAATAACGATCGTTGCGCGCGAGAATCTTCCAATCGAGCGTGCGCAGCTCGTCGCCGGGCGTGTATGCCCGGTGGTCGAGATACTCGACCGAAAAACCGTGATAAGGGCTGCGGTGCCGGCCGGTCAAAAATCCTTCAACCACCTGCCGGGCCACGAATTCCATGTGTCCGACGCGGGCAAGGCCGGCGGGGTCGAAATAACGGGGCATCTGAAACCTGCGTTGTGGGGCGACGTTCAACTCACCATAATACGGCGCAGCGGTCGCGGCAACCACCGAACCGCCGCCAGGCGCGCGGAAAACGACGCGAAGCCGTGCGCGGCGAACAGGCAAATCGCCGGTGTGACCGGCAGGCGAAAGCGATGGTAGCCCGCATCGCCGCCGGAAAGCAAAACGAGATATAGCGCCACGCTCAGCACGAGCAGCGCACACGGCAGCCGCGCGGCCCGTATGATGCCGAACAAAGCCAAAACAAGATAAACCGCGACAAAGGCCGCCAGCAGCGCGTGAATCGCCAGCACGGCGGGCCGCTCGGTCGCCGCTTCGCATAGACGTTGCCAAAACGTGCGCGGCGGCCGGGGCATATCGGTCGCGCGCATATCGGCCAGCCCGAAAAAACTCAACCAGGCGTTGCGGCCGGAGTCGGTCAGGGTATGCCAGACGCCGGTGAAATGGATTTTGGCCCAAGCGAGCGGCTGGGCGCGAATGATCCGCAGCGCCTCGTGGCGCAAGAACCGATAGCGCGCGGGCGCGGTCCAATTCGCCTGCTCTGGATGTCGCCGTAGATAAATCGCCAGGTCCGTCTCGCCGGCCTCGTATCGCGCCTGTTGGCGCCGGGCCGGCGGCACGCCGCGCCGCTCGGCGAGAACGGGCAACGCTTCATAATAATAAAGGTTCTTGTCCGAGATCGCCGAAAAGCCGGTGTAGCCGGTTTCTTTCCAGTTGCGAAACTGCCAAGCCGCCAAGAGGCTCATGCCCAAAACGGTAAAAGCCAACGCTTCCACACCGCACACGAGCAGGAAGGAGGCGTTTTCACGCGCTCGAGTAGGATGGCCTTCCCAGGCCGTCACCCCGGTTGGTGACGGGCCAGGAGGCCCATCCTCCGCTGCCACCGATTGTCTCGTTCCAGCCCGCGGGCAGTATAAGAGCAAGCGCCATCGATCGGATCGCCGCCATTGGATGCACACCAGACTGACGCCAATCCAGATGGGCAGGTAATAAGCGATGGGCCGTAGATAGGCCGCGGCGGCGACGCAAACCGCGGCGGCCAACAGGTGGCGCCAGTGCGGTGAGAGCAGGTATCGTATCAGCAGATAAACCGCGGCGGAGATGGCCGTTGTAAACGCCGTTTCGCTGAGCAGCTTGCTCGCATACAACACCGAGAGCGGATCACAGGCGAAGAGAGCGGCCGCGCCCAGCGCCGTCGCGGCATGGTTGAATAGGGCCAGACCGGTTCGATATACAAGCCAAACCGTGACGCACGACAGCGCGATCTGCAGAGCGATCGTGAGCCAATCGGCGCGCCCTAGCGCGACTTCCGGCAAGAGCAGCAATGGGTAGCCGGGCGACCGCAGAATTTCAGGCTCGGCGCCCATCGCATAGCGTCCTGTTTGCCACCAATTCGCCGCCAGGCGCAGATAGCCATCGCTGTCGGGTTCACGAAACTGCGGCGCCGGTTGCGCCAGCGCCAAGGCGAACAGCGCCGTGCCGGCCCGCAAAACCGCCGCCGCGGCGAGCAGCAGCGCGAGCTTTCGCCCCTGGTTTTCCGCGGCTTGTTGTGCCTTGCTACGCATCGTTTCATGGTAGCTATACTGCACGCGGGCAGGAATGAGGCGTTTTTACGCGATCGAGTCGAATGGTCTTCCCATGATGCCGTCACCCTGGCAGGTGACGGGCCAGGAGCCCCATCCTGGCCTGCGCAAAACGCCCGGCTTTAACACGATAATGAGTTGACATTCCATACCGGATTTGTTCCGCACCGCCACCGCCGGGCTTGCCCCGGTGGGAGCGCTGACTGACTGGCTAGATGCTCGGTGCCGAACGCGTCCTCGTTTT
>DASVGM010000389.1:0-13649 GCA_036379555.1 Pirellulales bacterium
GCCGCATGACGACATCCGCAATTCTGTCGCGCATCACACGACACGGCGTCTTTGAAAGGTATTTTCCTAATTGCCCGGCCTTCATAGTCCGCACAAGATACGGAGCGCGTTTTGTCGAGGCGAACAGCCTTACCTCGGTCAACAGCGCGCGCGAAGCGCATTGGGGCCAAACACTCAGCGTTCTTGGTGAACTCGGGTTGCCCCCTGAGTATTCGTTGGAGACCGTTGACGGCCCTGCTGAAATAGCCGATGTGGTGCGGGATCTCGCCGCGAATTTTTCTTTTGATGAGCACGTGGAATGGGCCGCGACGGCGATGGCGTTTTACCTGCCCCCGCGCGACCGTTGGACGGATAAATTCGGTCGGACCTACAGCTTTGACGAAGTGGTTTCCCATTTCACTCGGCGGCGTCTCGGAGAGGGCGCGTCCTGCGCCGGCACACATGTGCTCTTCACACTTGCCGTGATCCTGCAGGTCGATCGTCGAGAACGCGTGCTGTCGAGCGCGTCGCGAGAAATGGCTCGCTCTTTTCTCAAGCGCGCGGCTGTGACACTCACCGCCGCTCAAGAGAGCGGCGGTGCCTGGACTGCGAACTGGGCAGGCTCCTCGGACTTGGCGCCGCTTTTCAGAAACCGACTTGATCGTGTTTGGATCACCGGGCATCATTTAGACTGGATGGCGATCGCCGACGACGAGTTGCGAGTAAATAACGACCGGTTGCTCGCCGCCGGGCGTTTCGTGATCAGCAGCGTTTTGCGCGCCGATGACGACGAGGTTGCGAGAAATCCGTGCCCATATACTCACGGTGTGCGCGCCGTCGCGCGCCTAACGTGGTAAGACGTTGGGATACGATGGTTCAATGCCGAGATCGGTGAATGTTTGAGAGAGAGATCATGACGAATAGATCGAGCGACTGCTGGTTGCGCGTCGGGTGCGGAGTGCGGCGAAGCATGCCTTGCGATCCTACGCGCTTCCACGGAGCATTTGCAGGAATGCTCTTCAGCGGTTCGCGGTTGACGCTTCTTCTATGTGTCATTGCCGCGGCTTTGGACGCGTCGCCTGCCGTAGCGGACGACGAAACGCCGAATAAGACCGCGCCACAGATCGCATCCGCGATACGAAGCGCGCTTCAACAGGTGAAAAGTATCTACATCTCGTATACCATCGCCACGAAGGTGCATAGTGACATCGCGCCGAACATGACGAAAGGGCGCGGGAGCTATAACGAAGCCGAAGAGTTCGGGCTGCAAGGTGAAAAGATATTCCGCCGCCGCATGTACTGGGAGGTCGACCAAAAAGGCGAGCGTGCGAGTTGGAACGAGTTGCGGCTCGTCTTCGACGGAAGTCGGACAGGCGAGCAGGAGATTACGACGGTGGCGCCGAACCCACCGGATTCGCAGCCAGCTTCCATCGTGCCAGGCCGCATTGATGGCAAGTTTTTTGGTCAGAATCCGTATTTGAACGCGATCGGCGCATTTTGGTATGACGGACGTTGGCTTGCCCCGTGGGTGACCGAAGCGGTCGCGGAACCGCCAGTCCCGTTTCGCTGCCGGAGGCGCTGAGTGGCGTGTATCGCGTTTTGCCGGCGTTTGAAACGGTTGGCGACAGTAGGTGCGTGGTGTTGGTGCGCGACGGCCGCGATCGGCTGTGGCTCGACAACGACCGGGGCTTCGCCGTCGCCAAGCGGGAGTGGAAATGGTCCGATAGCGACGCGCTGATGTTCCGGTTTACCGCCTCGAAGCTGGCCGAACGCGCACCCGGCCTCTGGTTGCCCGATCGGGTCGCCGCTGAGCTTTGGGTCAAGCCGGTTCCGGGGCGGTGGAACGAGAACATTCACCTGAAAACGAGCACCTGCGACGTGGCAAAGCTGGTCATTAACGAGGTTCCCGCGGACCTGTTTGACATCTCGTTCCCACGCGGGACGGGTGTGGTCGACGCATCGGTGCTGGAGCGCGAAGAGGGTGGCCATCCGGTGCTTCAATACACGGCCGGCGTAACCGCGGAAGAAACGCAAGCGAACCTCGATGCGTCTCTGCGGCAACAGCAAGAATCTGAAGGAGGGAATACACCACGGTCGACCTCCATTTGGATCTGCTCGGCCCTGCTGCTCGCCGGGCTTGCTGCCGTTCTCTTCTTTGTCCGGTCGCGACGGCGCAGCCCATGAAAGCATAAGAACAACCGCAATGCGAATCGCGGTGGAGGCAAAGCATGGCCAACCAACCGAACAATCAATTCGATAACAATCGGGCTGTCATCTCGGCGCTCGGGTGCTTGCAAATCGCCTTCTTAGGCGCTATATTTGTGAGCACTTGTGCGCGATTGACCGCTGCGGATTCGTCCGTTGATTCGCACCAAAAAACCGCAAGCGCGGCCCGCACCGCCGCCGAGTCGCGCGTTCCTACGATCTCAGAGATCACGCGCGCGATGGCCGCGTGGCAACGGCAACTCCAGCGGTTTGCAGTAGTATACGCGTATCGCGAAGAGTTTCTGCGTCGCGGGTATTCGGACGATAATTTGTCGCTCCGGAGGAATCTCATTCGGGATTTTCGATACGACTTGGGGCGGCTGCATTCATTTGGCGCCACGGTATCCGTCGGAACGGCACCGACCGATCGGCGGCCGCCCATCACATTTCTCGACGAATCCCGTTACGTGAAATGGTGGCCGCGTTCGCGCCTCGCGCGTGAAGTTGACGTGGCAGCCGTGCTGGCGAGGGGCGGCGACTTCATTCGCGATTGCGAATGGTTGGAGTCGCTCGGCTTTTTTCCCGATAAAGCCCACCGTCCCAAACACGACGGCTTCTTTCTGCCCGAGGCGTTTCAGCGCGCGGAGTACTTCGTACGGCCAGAATGGGAGGAGGTCGACGGCGCTCGGTGCCGCGTGGTCGAACTTCGCGGAATTGACCGCGTATGGCTCGATCCGGATATTGGCTTCATGCCCAGACGCCGTGAATGGCGGCCGCCATCCGGAGGATCGACGATCTACCGCGCGCATAACTTTGAATGTTCCGATTTTAGGCGATTCGGAGAAAACTTATGGCTACCGTGGCTTACGCGGCGCGAGATGCTAATGCATGTCGACACGGAGCGGAGCGTGCTCGCACCGGTGCTGATCGCCCATACCATTGTTGGGATGCTTTCCGAATCAGCCGACGTCCGGCCGCCAACCTACCTGCCGGGTACCGTAGTGACCGAGGACCGCGACGGAACAGTCCTGATCGCTCGAATCCTTCCCGGCGGCGAAGATACTCTCGACGAGGTAATCGCACGAATCGGCATTGTCGATCACGCCTCTGCGTTGTTTAGGTCAGGTTGCGGCCGACGACTCGTTGACCTCGGAGGCGCTATCCTCGCAGGCTGTCTCATTGGGGCATCGTTGCGCCAGCGATGCGACGACGAGACGATGCGGGGACCGGCGAAGGAGGTAGTGCCGTGATGGGGAGATCGTCTCACATGCTTGACGCGATCGCGCTGTTAGCGCTCCAGATGGTCGCACAAAGCTGCGTTGTTGCCGACGAGCCGGCGGCGAAGTTCTTGCCGGAGGCGGGCGCCGGATGGCGCCAGATACGCGCGGAGATTGCAAACTGCCGGGGCGATGCGACCCAGGTCCACGAGGCAGTCGTACCGGACGCCAAGGACCAAGAATTCACGGTCGAACACAGCTTCAATGCCCGCGATGGCAATTTCCTGTACCGTTCAAAGGGGATTGCCGGGTCAACCGCGGGGATTGAGTACGTTGATGCATACAACTCGGCGTATGCGTTCCGCCTCAAAGAAAACTATGGTGATTTCGCCATCACCGACATCAGCGAATCGAAAGCATCCGTCGTCGCGGATATTGAAAAGCAACGCGTTGCCTTCATGCCGATCATGGTCGTCACGGAACCGGTTGATTGGCTGGCGGCGCAGCCGGGCTTCGCCGCGCGCGATGTGACGTTGGATTCCGAAGGGGGGCGGCCTGTGTCGCGAATCAGCTTTTCTTATGGAAAAGGGCCACGGGAAGATTTTAAGCTGCTTGATGGAACCATTTGGTTTTTGCCCGAAAACCTCTGGGCGATCAAGCGATTTGAAGTGAGAATCCAGTATGCGGACGGGATCGGTGTGGCGCGCGGCGTGACCGAATACGATTTGTCGCATGGCCCGTTGCCCCTGCCAGTGAAACACACCTGTGATTTCTATGATGAAAACGCCAAGGAGCCATACATTCGGCAATCATTCGCCTTCTCCGACGTCGGCCCCGGCACGGTTCGCGAGGAAGACTGCATGCTGTCCGCGTTCGGACTTCCCGAGTCGGCGGCGAACGCCGTCGTTCGCCGCCCGCGCTTGATTCTTTACCTGTTGCTGAGCGGCGTGTTGTTGTTTGCGCTGGCTGTGGCATTGCGGTACGGCGCGCGGCGATGGGCCAATCGACGCGACACGGCCGAGGCAGCGCAGTAGAAGAATGAGCGACGTATTAGGTATTCAGTGTTGGCTGGTCGCGAACGTCGCCCTGGTCTATTTGTCGCGCGGGGTTGCGGCGCGGTGGTTCGCTCGCGATGCCGTGGGAATGCGTTGGCTCGGCATGGCGCTGATCTACATCGCCGTCGTGGTTGGCGCGACAACATTGCTTGGCTGCTGTGGCTGGCTTATCCCGTGGCTTTACTTGTCGCTGGTGACGGTCGGTTCGCTGGCGGGCATTGGCTTGCTACGTATGCGGCACGCGGCGCACATGTCCAGCGCGGCGGGCGCTGAAAATGGATGTGAACCCGCGAGCAACTGGCGGTCGGCATGGCTGCGGGGCGCGTGGGCTTTGCTCGCCGCCTGCTTGTGCGGAACCATCGTGGTCAACGGGCTTTTGTCGTTTCCGGTCGAGTTCGACGGGCTCGCTTACCATATACCGTTGATCGACCATTGGCTGCAGGCGCGCAGTCTTTACGCCCCCGACGCCGCCAAGTGGTGGTCGCCCGGCAACGCCGAAATCGTCGGCGCGTGGATGGTGGCGCCGTTCTCCGGCGATTTCTTGATCGCGCTGGGCAACCTGCCCTTCACCCTCCTGTGGGCTTTCGCCGCGTTGGAGCTCGCGCGGCAAATCGGACTTTCCCTCGTCTGGCGACATTTGGCCGTGCTCGCCATGCTGGCCATTCACACCACGTTCCACGAGGCCGAAAAAGCCATGAACGACGTCGCGGTCGCCGCCTGTTTTTTCGCCGCCGTCGCTTTCGGCCTCCGGTATTTTCAATCGAGGTCAAATCGCGACCTCATTCTCGCGGGCGTCGCGACCGGACTGCTGGCGGGAGTCAAGTATTTCGCCCTTGGCTACGCGGCTCTAGCCGTGTCCGTCATCGTACTGGGCGCGGCGCTGGCACATGGATGGCGGGCGGCGTGCCGGTCGGTCGTTGTCCTGACGCTGGCGGGCGCGCCCTTCGGCGGCTATTGGTATCTGCGCAATTACCTGGCCACCGGCGCGCCGCTCTTTCCACAAGGGGCCGACGCCGTGGGCATCGGCTACCCGGCGCCCCTTTGGTCGACGGCCCTGGCGGGAAACCAGAACCCCGATTTGCCGCAACTGGTTTGCGAAGCCTTGTGGAAAATGACCGGCCCCTGCCATGTCGCGGCGGTGGTTCTCGCGCCGCTTTCCACGACCGCCTTGCTTTGGGCCGGAGTGCGCCGCTTGCGCAAAGGAGAACGGCAGGCGGCGGCCGCCTTGATGGCCTTGGCGGCGCTCCTGATCGGCAGCGCGGCGGTGTTCGCGGTCACGCCGTTTTGCGTCGAGGACCAGCCCGGCACGCTGAACCACCTGCGCTGGGCGTACACGCCGGCGCGTTATGGGCTTTGCTTTCTGAGCCTGGCCCCGCTGACGCTGGTTTGGCTGTTGCAGCAATGCACCGCGATCGGGGCGGCCGAGAATGCGACCGTTTCGCGCGATCCGGGAGGATGGCCTTCCCAGGCCGTCCCGTTCATTGGTGACGGGCCAGGAGGCCCATCCTCCGGTAACGCCGAGAGCCTCGTGGCGCGTCGCGCGCCCCATGAATGGTGGAGGTGGCTGGTGCGCGGCGGCCTTCAGACGCTCTTCGCGGCGGCGTTGGCGTGGCAGCTTTTCTGCCGGTTGGAATATCTGCAAAAACATCCCGGCTTTCGCGAGGAAATCGATCTCCTGGGCGCGGCGGCGGTGGGGCTGAACCTGTTCGCCGCGGGCTGGCTGGCCGCGGAGGTCTGGCGCGCCCTGTTTCGCTACCGCCGCTACGTGGCGCTCGCCGCGGCGAGCGGCGTTTTGCTCGCCGCCTCGGCCGGCGTGGCGACCCTTTCCGATCATTGGCACAGCGGCTACGCCGCGCATTACGACACGCTGTTTGGCACGCGCGTCTTCTCGCACCTGGAAGAGGCGCCGGCGGGAACCATCATCGTGCTTGACCACCGGGCATACCCGTTTTTTGGCTCGGCGCGCCAGCACCGCGTCTGCGCGCCGAGCATTCTGACCAGCTACGCCGCGCTGACCGGCTATCTCGACGCCCGCTCGCCGAGCATGGTGGCGGCGCGCCATCGCAACGAGGGCAATCCGTTCGATCGCTACAAGCCGGGGCCTGAGTGGCTCAAATCGCACCAAACGGACTTCAAGCCGCTGATGACGAGCGGACCATTTGAACTGTTTGCCTGGCAAGGAGTCGTCTCGCCAAACGGCGCGCAGGCGACGGCGCGCGGATCGCGCCCCATCGCATTCATTCTCTCCCACGGCGATCAGCCAGACGCCGACATACGCCAGCGCCACCCCACCCGATGACCGCCATTGCCAACACGATGCCGACGTGCCTTTACATCGCGGGCAGCGGCCGCAATGGCTCGACGCTGCTTGGGCTGCACTTGGGCCGGCGCACGGACGTCTGCTTCGCCGGGGAGCTGACGCATATTTGGCGGCGCGGCTACTTGAATGACGAGTTGTGCGGCTGCGGCGAACCGTTCAGCCGTTGCGAATTCTGGCGCGAGGTGACGCGCACCGCGTTTGGAACATGGTCCGAGCGCGATACGCGCCATCTGCTGCGCTTGCGCGATCAAGTCAGTGATCTCCGGCGGATCGCGTTGCCGCTGGCGACGTCGCCGTCGCGCTCAAGCGCGGAGGAGGCCGAATACGCGGCCGCCTACCGCGCGTTACTGGCCGCGATCGCGACGGTTTCGGCGGCGCGCGTCGTGGTCGATTCCTCAAAATACCCGACCGACCTGGCAGCGTTGCTGCGGACGAAGGCCGTTCCGCTGCGCGTGGTTCATTTGGTGCGCGACTGCAACGCCGTCGTGTTTTCGTGGAAGAGAAAGCGGCTGCGCCCGGAAATTCATTGGAAAACACAACTCATGCCGCGCTACAGCGCGCTCAAGACTGCGCTTGGCTGGCGCCTCTTTAACGCGGCCATCGAGCAGTTGGCCCGCGACCCGGCCCACGACCTGGATGGCCGCTACCTGAGGCTCCGTTACGAGGATCTGGTGGCGTCGTTCCCGGAGACTCTCGCCGAGATATGCGACTGGATGGGCTGCCCGTCGGCCGCTGCCGGCGCGAGCGATTGCATGGTTCATACCGTGTCCGGCAACCCTTGCCGCTTCGAGCTCGCGCCTCGCCAAATCGAGCTTGACGACGAATGGCGCGCGCGGATGAGCTTTTTTGACCGAACGCTCGTCGCGCTGGTGTGCGGCGGAGCGCAACGGTTCTATGGCTATGGCGGAAAGAATCGGAATAACATCAAGGAACCGGGGCTTGAACGTGTGGGGCGTTTGCTCCATTCCGCCACCACCAGCTTCACGCCGGTGGAGCGCTGATTGGCAGATGGAAAACACGGCTCACGACGGCGCGGGGGACGGCGAATAGGAAACCTCCTTCGCGATTCTGTCACACAATAATCAATATAATGGCAGACAACATGCCGAAGCGGTTCGGCTTGTTAGGTTCAAAAGCAGGCGATTTGTCAAATGACGGATTCAAGTATTGATCGCGGAGTTGGAAATGCCTCGCACGCTTGGGACGTCGCAAGAATCGTGTTGGGGCTTTTCCTGATCGTCGCCGCCGGGTTAAAGACGGAGCAGCTTTGGCGCTCCCCATACGATGGATTCGGTACGCTTGACCACCCGCTGCTTCTCTCCGCGGCCGTAGAGGCCGAACTGCTTGTTGGAATATGGGCGCTCGCCGGTGTATGGCCTCGCGCGTGCTGGAACGCCGCAGTCCTACTGTTTACGTTGTTCGCATTCGTTTCCGTAGCTCGGCATCTACGCGGTGCCGCGAGTTGTAACTGTTTCGGCCGGGCCGACATTTCCCCGCTCGCCGCGTTGTTCATTGATGGCGTTGTAATATCAGGGCTTTGCTTTGCACGGCCAACACTTGCGGATGCGCCGAACGCGCCAAGGGGCCGCGCCGGTCGCGCGAGCGCCGCCTCGATGTACGCATTTTTGACGGCACTGACGGTAGCCGCGGCCATCGCAACTCTTCCGCCGATTTCCATGGCACGCCGCATCTTCCCCGATGCACCCCTCCTTGGCGCATGGAGTGCTGGCGAACCAATCGCCATCGCGCCGCGCTTCATCGATTTCGGGGAACTCGATTTTCATGAAGTCCGCCTCGCTACCATCGAGTTGAAAAACGTCTCAGCACATAAAGTGACCGTTCTTGGCTGGCGCAAGAGTTGTACGTGCGTGGCGGCCACTGGATTTCCGCATACCCTGCTACCCGGCGAAGCCCATAAAATAACGCTCACCTTCGAGGCGGCGACAATGCGGCCTAAATACTCGGAGAGTGTTTCGATCTACACGGATAAAGGCGGAACTGGGAACCTGTCAATTGAACTCGCTTGCCGAAGAGGCGGTGTACGAACTCGAACTGAGACGGCGCATTGATCGGTAAGCCGAACACACAGCTTTACGGAACGTCCAAAACTTCAATCCCCCACGAAAGGAACGCAATTATGATCGCTCGCATTTTTTTCCGCACTGCGGCCTTGGTTTTCTGTTCGATAGCGTTCGTTTTGTTGTCGAGCGCATTCCTCGATCTCGGCGAGAGTGTCGCGTTCGCACAGACCAACGCCAAACCAGGGCCGTGCAAGAAGGCCGGTTGCACGAACACGCCATGTGGTATTCACCCGAATTGCAATCCAAGCACCACAGCGTGCGCGGGCGCGGGGTGTCCGACCTCATGTGGCTGCATGACTGGAACCAATGCCTGCCCGTGTCCCCCGTGAGTTGCTCACTTTCGAGCTGGGTGCCTTTTCGGCCCTGGATCCGGTCGCGCACGGTTTGAATTCCATTTTGCTAACGTCGCCCAATGCCAACGCCCAACTTCCTCCACCACTTGCCGCTACTCAGTAAATCTCTTTTTGCCCTAGTCTTGGTTGCGGCGCCACCGACCCAAAGCGCCCAAGCTGGGGTTACGCTCCGGGACCGGTTCGTGCAAGAGGCACCCAAGGCGTGGGCCGAATTTGAAGAATGGGTTGCGCGGCACACTGCAGGCACGGTGCGTGACGAGTTCGCCTGGGTTCAAGAAGATGGCACAAAGGTTGGAAAAAAGCACCGTGAATACGAGTTAAAAACATCTGACGGCAAGGCGCTGTCGCGTTTATCGCCGTTTGTTCTTGACGACGAGCGACCCGGCGCGGCGGACATAGAGCCGAACGCGGCGTTTCCGCAGGAGGTTACTTGCGTCAACGAAGGCTACGCATTTCGGTTGTCACGCGAGGCGGTCGACGATTCATGGGTGGTCACGTACCTCTCCTCCGACACCCAGTATTTGCACGACTGGATGAGTTCCGGGGGAGAGCCGTTGCGCGCGGGCCTGCTCGTGGACCAAGTTTTCATGGGAGACCTACTGAAGAACAAGAGCTTTATTATTGAATCCGTCGAACTCGCGCAGCGCGCGGGGCGTGATTGTGTCGAAGTACGTTGGCGCGTCGATCCCTCCGTTGGTACGATTCAATCAAAGGTTCATCACGGCATGTTCCGCAAGGGAACTTTGGTGCTGGATCCGTCGCGACGGTGGGTGCTTCAGGAGAGCGAATCGTGGATGGACAATCCAGACGGTCGCGAACTTCGCCAAGTGTCGAGGTTTCGTTACCGGGACGCTGGCGCGGGGTTCCCCTTAATTGAACGAGAAGAGATCGACACTTTCGGTTACGATGAGGGTGTTCATCACTTGGTTGGCGCTTTTGATTTGAAGTCGGAAAAGGAAATACCCGACGCTGAATTTACGCTCTCCGGATTCGGCTTACCGGAGCCAAGCCTGCGCGACAACGCGAAGCGGATGTATCGTCCATTCTTGCTCCTCGCTTTAGCTTTTCCGCTTTTAGTGGCCGGATTCGCGCTTTGGCGTCACGCACGCAAGGTGGGGAGGTGTTGACCAGTGCATCGTCTTAACCTTTTTCTTGGCAGGGAACCGCGCCGCCGAACAGCAGGCAGGCAACAGTATAGGACCAAGCCGCCCTCACCCTTATCCTCTTCGGGAGCAGGAAGCACGCAAATACAACGTAGCAGTTCCACGCCGCATGAGAACCACGGCAATGGCCTCGACGATGAACACAATTACGCCGGCTCCCGAAGAACCGCCCGCCGCCATACCCGAACCGCCGGCGCTTGAGCTATCCGTTGTCATGCCGTGCTTGAACGAGGCGGCGACCGTCGGCCGGTGCGTGGCCAAGGCGCGGCGGGCGATGGAAGATGCTTGCGTCGAGGGCGAGGTCATCGTCGCGGACAATGGCAGCGTCGATGGTTCGGTGCAGATCGCCGAGGCCGCGGGAGCGCGCGTGGCGCCGGCCGAACGCAAAGGCTATGGCGCGGCGCTGGCGGCCGGGTTCGCCGCGGCGCGCGGAACCTTCGTCATCATGGGCGACGCCGACGATAGTTATGATTTCTCGCATCTGCCCAGGTTTCTGGAAAAGCTGCGCGCAGGCGACGACCTGGTGATGGGCGATCGCTTCGCGGGCGGCATCCTGCCCGGCGCCATGCCGCCGCTGCATCGCTATCTCGGCAATCCGCTCCTTTCGGGCATCGGGCGTGTGCTCTTCGGCAGCCCATGCCGTGACTTTCATTGCGGCCTGCGCGGTTTTCGCCGCGAGGCGATTCAAAGCCTCGATCTGCGCACGCCCGGCATGGAGTTCGCCAGCGAGATGGTGGTCAAAGCCACGCTGCACGGGCTAAAGATCAGCGAGGTACACACGACGCTTGCGCCCGACGGTCGCAACCGCCCGCCGCACCTGCGCAGCTTTCGCGATGGTTGGCGGCATTTGCGGTTCATGCTGCTGTTTAGCCCGAACTGGCTGTTTTTGTATCCAGGCGCGGCCTTGATGACTGTGGGTTTGGCCGCCGTCGTGTGGCTGGGGTCGGCGCCGCGCACGGTGGCGGGCGTCACTTTCGACGTGCATACGCTGCTGTACGCGGTGGCGGCCCTCATGTTAGGATCACAAGCGGTGTTGTTTTCGCTGTTCGCGCGCGTCTTCGCGATCGGCGCCGGCCTGTTGCCGGCGACAAAAAGATGGAGGCGGCTCTTGGAAATCGTCAACTTGGAAACGGGACTCGCCCTGGGCACGCTGTTGTTTCTGGCGGGGTTGTGCGGCTCCATCATGGCGGTAAGGGCCTGGAGCGCCGCCGGCTTTGGCCCTCTGCCGCGGGCCGATACGCTGCGCCTCGTGATTCCCTCGGTCGGCGGTTTGGTGCTCGGCTGCCAGACTGTCATGGCGAGCTTTCTGTTGAGCATCATCGGGCTGGAAAGGAGACCGTGATGCGCGTTCATGCCGCGGCATCTTGCCCCGCGTTTTTCGACGGGTATGCCGAACAGTATGACACGGTTTTGAACGCGGCTTTGTCCGCCAGCGGCGAAACCAAGGAGTATTTCGCGCACGGCCGGATGCGCTGGCTGGCGACAAGATTGCGGCGGCACGGCAGGCCCGCGCGGCGCGTGCTCGACTACGGCTGCGGAACCGGAACGTCGATTCCGCTTTTCTTTGAGTATCTGGATTGCGCCGAAGTCGTGGGCGTGGATGTTTCGCCACGAAGCCTCGATTGCGCTCGGCGGCTGTGCCACGCCCTGAGCGGCGCGCGACTGCTGCCGGTCGATCAGCATGAGCCAAGGGCCGCATTCGACCTCGCGTTTTCCAATGGCGTGTTTCATCACGTCGCGCCGGCGGAGCGGCCCGCCGCGATCAAGCACGTTTACGACTCGTTGCGTCCCGGTGGCGCGTTCGCTTTTTGGGAGAACAATCCTTGGAACCCCGGAGCACGCTACTCGATGCGCGTCAATCCGTTTGACCGCGACGCCGTGCCGATCTCGGCCGTGGAAGGACGCCGGCTGCTCAGGTCGGCGGGGTTTCGCGTCATCGAGACGACGTACCTGTTTTACTTTCCGCGGCCCCTGCGGGTATTTCGTTTCCTGGAGCCGGCGCTGGCGCGGTTTCCGTTGGGCGCCCAATATCTGTTGTTGGCCGCGAAGCCGACCACGGGGCAATAACTCTCAAAGTCTATGCCGGAAGAATTGACTTGCAATCAGGGCGGCGCGATCGTGGGGCGGCCCGCCGGGCCGTCTTTCGCTGCAGACGGGCCGGCGGCCCGCCCCACGTTTCTCGTGTTGAAACCAACGCTCGTCCGTCAACGCTTGGCGGTGGTGTTGGCCCTGCTGAGCTTGTTGCCGGGCTGCGCGCGCGAAATTCGGGTGCATGACTATGACAAGGCATCGCTGGACGCGCTGATGCCATACAAGCCGGTCTATACGCTCGACAACAACGGCCGCGTGATTGATCTGAAGCTCGAAAACAAACAACTCGACGACGACGCGTTTGACGAACTGGCCAAATTAACCGCCCTGCGCGCTGAGCCTTTATGGATCGTCGGTGACCGACCGTCGACTGGAGAAGCTCATTTCGATCGGACAATTAAAGCAACTTGGACTGGGAAGAACCGAGATCACCGACGACGGCTTGGCGCACCTCGCCGAGTTGCCAAACTTGCGACATCTCTGGATCAGCCGCGGCGAGAGCGTCTCTGACGCGGCGGTGGCTCAACTTCGCGGCCGTAACGCGAATCTTGTTGTCCACCGGCAATAATGCATACTATTGGCCATGAAACGCTTTGTTCTGCTTGACCGCGATGGCACGATCAACGTCGACTGTCATTACCTGCGCGACCTTGAACAGGTTGAATTGCTGCCGAATAGCGCCGCAGGGCTGGCCGAGTTGCGACGACTCGGCCTGGGCCTGGTGGTTTTGACCAATCAGTCGGGCGTGGCGCGCGGCCTGTTTGATGAAGAGCGGCTGCGGCAAATCCACGACCGGCTGCGGGAACTGCTGCGCGCGCGTGGCGTCGAGTTGGATGCCATCGTGGCTTGCACGCACCATCCGGACGATGGTTGCGGTTGCCGAAAACCTTTGCCGGGCATGGCGGAAAGCGCGGCGCGAGAATTCGGCTTTTCTCCGCCGCGGGCGTTCGTGATTGGCGACAAGCCCTGCGATATCGAACTGGGCGCGGCTATCGGCGCCACGACCTTGCTGGTGCGCACCGGCTACGGCGGCCAATACGCGACGCATGCCAACGTGCGGCCGCACTTCGTGGTGGACGACCTGCTGCACGCATCGCGCGTGATCGCGGAACTGGTCCAGCGCGATTGATCCATCCTAGTTGGACAGCGCCACTTTGCTCGACGCAAGCGACATTAAGTCCAACA
>DASVGM010000390.1:0-8859 GCA_036379555.1 Pirellulales bacterium
GTAGCTTGCCTGTCGGAGGTTATCTGATACCAATCGCATTGTATCACAGCGGCGCTTTTGGCTCCACGGCGGCGACAACCGCTAGACCCCCAAAAACTCCTCGACGGCGTCGCGCATTACTTGCGTATCCGGCTCAATGCCGGTCCAAAGCTGAAAGGCGATGGCCGCCTGGTTGACGATCATGCCCAGGCCGTCGAGCGTGGTGGCGCCGTGTTCTCGGGCGGCGGCCAGAAACCGCGTGTCGGGCGGGTTGACCACCACGTCCGCCGCGACGATGTTCTTGGCAGCCCCGCTAAAATCGACCGGCACGCGCGCTGCCGCGTCGCCCATGCCGATGCTCGTGGCGTTGATGACGATGGCCACATCGCCGGGCACGGCAAAATCCCCCTCCCACAAAACATGGGCC
This sequence comes from Pirellulales bacterium, assembly GCA_036379555.1. GTDB lineage: Bacteria > Planctomycetota > Planctomycetia > Pirellulales > JAICIG01 > DASSFG01. The sequence continues at coordinate 407 of DASVGM010000390.1, forward strand.
GCCTCCGTTTGTGTCTTGGCGGTGATGAGTTGGGCCAGATCCTCCCCACGCTCAGCCGTGCGGTTGACGATGGAAATGCCGGCCGCGCCGGCCAGTCCCAACTCAATGCCAATCGCCCGCGCCGCTCCGCCCGCCCCCAAAAGCACGACGCGCTTGCCAGCCGGATCGGTCAGACCGCGGAGCGACTGCATGAAACCTTTGCCGTCGGTATTTTCGCCCAACAACTCGCGATCTTCGCGCACAATGCAGTTCACCGCGCCCATCGTCGCCGCGGCCTCGCTCAAGCGATCGAGCAATCCGACCACGGCCACCTTGTGCGGCTTGGTAATGTTGCCGCCGCGAAAGCCCATCGCCCGCATGCCGCGCACGGCGTCGGCCAGGTCGTCAGACGCCACTTCCAGCGTCAGATATCGCCATTCCAGTCCGTGGTGCGCGAACGCCTTTTCGATCATGTACTGGGTCGGGTTGCCGGCAACCGGCTGTCCGAAACAGGCGCAGATTTCCTGAAGCAGAGATGAGGGGGGCGTCATAGTGGCAGGTTCGACGTTCTTAAACTTGACACTTCATCTTGATCGAGCCGGCGCTCGCGTGCAAGTCGCCTGTCGCGCCGCCTGGAATCGGCTATAATGATGCAAAGGCGCCAACTCAACCCCCCCGGAGCAAGAAACGATGCCCTCGCGGATTGAAGATTATGCCTTGATTGGCGACTTGCACACCGCGGCGCTCGTGGCGCGCGACGGCTCGATCGATTGGCTTTGCGTTCCACGTTTTGATTCGGGGGCCTGCTTCGCGGCGCTGTTGGGCACGCACGACCACGGCCGCTGGCAGATTTGCCCGGCCTCGGAGGTGCGGCGCGTCGAGCGGCGCTACCGGCACGATACGTTGGTTCTGGAAACGACGTTTGAGACCGAAGAGGGGGCGGTCACGCTGGTGGATTGCATGCCGCCGCGCAGCGGCTGCCCGGCCGTGGCCCGCCTGGTGCTCGGCCGCCGCGGTCGCGTGCCGATGCGCATGCGGCTGGCGCTGCGTTTCGATTACGGCTCGATCGTGCCTTGGGTGCGGCACGTTGAACAAGGTATTTGCGCGGTGGCGGGTCCGGATACCATCCATCTGGAAACGCCCGTCGAGCTGCGCGGAGAAGATTTAACCACGGTGGCGGAGTTCACCGTCAGCGAGGGTGAAGAGGTTCCGTTTGTGATGCGCTGGCAGGCCTCGCACGAGCCAGCGCCGCGGCGCCTCGACGCCAAAGAGGCGATCGCGGGTACCGAGCAATGGTGGTCGCAGTGGGCCGCCCGTTGTCAGTACGCCGGCCGCTGGCGAGATACCGTGCTGCGCTCGCTGATTACGCTCAAGGCGCTCATCTACGAGCCCAGCGGAGGCATGGTGGCCGCTCCGACCACGTCGTTGCCCGAATGGATCGGCGGTGAGCGCAACTGGGATTATCGCTATTGCTGGCTGCGCGACGCCACCTTCATGCTCTACGTTTTGCTCGACGCTGGCTATCACGACGAGGCTCAGGCCTGGCGCGATTGGCTGCTGCGCGCCGTGGCCGGCAAGGCCTCGCAGCTTAGCATAATGTACGGCGTGCTGGGCGAGCGACGGCTGACGGAGTTTGAGTTGGCTTGGCTGCCCGGCTACGAGGAGTCGCGTCCGGTGCGCGTGGGCAACGCGGCCCACGATCAGTTTCAGCTCGACGTTTACGGCGAGGTGCTGGATGTAGTGCATGTGGCGCGGCGCCACGGCATGCCGATCGAGCACCACGCCTGGGAACTGCAGCAAAACCTGCTGGCCTACCTGGCGCAGGTCTGGCATGAGCCTGATGAAGGAATCTGGGAAGTGCGAGGCGGCCGGCGGCACTTCGTTCACTCGCGCGTCATGGCCTGGCTGGGCGTCGACCGCATGATCAAATCGGCCGAGCATTTTCACTTGCCGGGCGATGTCAAACCGTGGCGCAGGCTGCGGCAGCAGATTCATGACGAAACCTGCGCCAAGGGGTTTGACGACGGCAAAAACTCGTTCGTGCAGTTCTATGGTTCCAAGCAACTCGACGCCAGCCTGCTCTTGATGCCGCTCGTCGGCTTCTTGCCCGCCCACGATCCGCGCGTGCGCGGCACGCTGGCCGCCATCGAGCAAGAGCTGTTGATCGACGGATTTGTACGACGTTATTGCCCGGATGAAGATATCGACGGGCTGCCGCACACCGAGGGCGTGTTTTTACCCTGTTCGTTCTGGCTGGCCGATAACTACCATCTGGCAGGGCGCGACCGCGACGCGGAGGCGCTTTATGAGCGGCTGCTCGGCCTCTGCAACGACGTCGGTCTAATCTCTGAGGAATACGACGTGGAGCGGAAGCGGCTGCTGGGCAATTTTCCTCAAGCCTTCACGCACGTTGGCATTGTTAACACGGCCAAGAACCTCTCCACGCCTCACGGGCCGGCCAAGCACCGCTCAAACCATTGACCGCCTGCCCTATTCCCGCCCCTCATGCTATGCTTACACCAAACCCTTGCGCACGGCCCACACGGCGGCTTGCGTCCGATCGGTGGCGTCGATCTTGCGCAACAGGTGTTGCACATGTTCTTTTACCGTCTCGATGCTGATCGACAGCGAGTTGCCGATTTCCTTGTTGCTCAGCCCCAAGGCCAAGTGGCGCAACACCTGCGTCTCGCGTTGAGTGAGCGACACTTCCAACACGTCTTCTTGCTTTTGACGACTGGCCATCGCTCCCGCCACGCGACGCATCTCGCCATAGCTCGAGGGGGCCTCGCCGGCGGCCACCGCCCGGATGGCTCCCAGCAATTCGTTGCGGCTCGATCCTTTCAGCAGGTAATCGCTGGCGCCCATCGCGTTGGCACGGGCCACGTAAGTCGGGTTGTCAAAGGTCGAAAGCATTACCACCCGCACATTCGGCGATGCCTGGCGTAACTGCTCCAACGCGCGCAAACCGTCGTCGCCGTCGGCCATGCGAATGTCGAGCAGCACGACATCGGGCTTTTTGTCTTTAACCATTTTCATCGCCTGGGCGCTTCCGGCCGCCTGGCCGACAACCTTGACCTCGCTGCCGTCAAAGAGACTGACGATTCCTGTCCGGACGACCTCGTGATCGTCCACTATCACGACTTTTATAGGCATATTGATTTCCTTTGGAACGGAACTGGGTATCCGGGACTCCATGCGCTCTTACAACCTCGCACCTCTCTATAACAATACCGGCTATGCGCCGTGGAAGCAAATGCCGCCGGCTGATTTGCGTCTTTTGCCGGCTATTTTGACGTTGGCGTTGCCATGACCTAAATAACACTGGCAGCCGATTTTCAGCCCGTAGCCAAACCGGAACGCCAGGCGGACTCGTGCCTTGTCTACGCTAAATCTTCGGGTGCCGAAGCGGCGGTCGCACTGTAGGATGGGCTTCCTAGCCCGTCACCAATCGAACGTGACGGGCCGGAAGGCCCATCCTACCGTCGAGTCGAACCCGAAGCTTAAGTCTGGACAAGGCATTAGCCGCGCTGTGATTTCGCCCACCTGAACAAAACGTGATGAAACGGCAATCAATCCTCCTCGTCGATGACGATCGCCATATCCTGGAATCGATGGCCCAATGGCTGCGCGAGCAGGGCTATGCGGTCGATACCGGCAACAGTTGCGCGGCCGCCTTGGCGGCACTCGACAAGAAACCGTACGATCTTGTGCTGGCCGACGTGCGCTTGGGCGATGGCGACGGCTTCGACGTGCTCGAACATTGCCGCCGCCACCGGCCGCAGTCGATCGTCATTCTCATGACCGGCTACGGCACCGTGGAAACCGCCATCGACGCCATCCGCGCCGGAGCCTTCGACCTGCTCACCAAACCGCTCATCGACGAAGAACTGCAAATGTCGATCGAGCGGGCCTTCAATCAACGCCAGGTGGTCGAAGAAAACAAGCAACTCAAGGCGCAACTCGACCGGCGCTTCGGCATGGAAAACATCGTCGGGCAAGATCCGCACATGCGCAAAGTGTTCGACATCGTCGATAGCATCGCCGATACCCGCGCCACCGTGCTCATCACGGGCGAGAGCGGCACGGGCAAGTCGCTCATCGCGCGGGCCATTCACCGCCGCAGCGCCCGTCGCGACGGGCCGTTTGTCGAAATCGCCTGCGGAGCCTTGCCCGAAACGCTGCTGGAAAGCGAACTGTTCGGCCACGTGGCGGGCTCTTTCACCGGCGCCAGCCACGACAAGATCGGCAAGTTCATGCAGGCCGAAGACGGCACGATCTTTCTCGACGAGATCGGCACCGCCAGTCCGGGCCTGCAAGTGAAACTGCTGCGCGTGTTGCAAGAATTCGAGTTTGAGCAGGTGGGCGGCGCCAAGACGTTCAAGGTCGATACGCGAGTCATCCTGGCGACCAACGAAAAACTGGAAGAACTTGTCGCGCAAGGCAAGTTCCGGCAAGACCTGTATTATCGGGTCAACGTCATCAACATCGAATTGCCAAGCCTGCGCGAGCGAGCGAGCGACATTCCCATGTTGGCGCAGCATTTTTTGGCGCATGTCTGCCAGCAGAGCGGCAAGCCGACGCGCGGCTTCAGCGAAGAGGCCCTGGGGGCGATGGAGCGTTATCGCTGGCCGGGCAACGTGCGCGAACTGCAAAACGTGGTGGAGCGCGCGGTGTTGCTGGGCAAGTCCGACACGGTGGGTTTGGGCGATTTACCCGCCGCCGTCGTGGCGGCGCGCGGCATGCAGCTCGATCCGGTCGGCAGTCGCACGTTGAAGCAGGCGCTGAGCAATCCTGAGCGGCAGATCATTTTGGAAGTGCTCGAAAGCCACCATTGGAACCGCAACGCCACCGCCGACGCCCTGGGCATCAACCGCACCACGCTCTACAAAAAGATGAAGCGCCTCGGCCTCGACGACCTGGAGCCTTACACCGCCGCCGGACGGTAGCGCCGCCTATTCCCATTCAATCGTCGCCGGCGGCTTGGAGCTGATGTCATACACCACGCGGTTGACGCCTTTGACCTCGTTGATAATGCGCGTCGATATCCGCGCCAACAGATCGTAGGGCAAACGACTCCAATCGGCCGTCATAAAGTCTTCGCTGTTGATTGAACGCACGGCGATCGTTTCTTCGTACGTTCGCGCATCGCCCATCACGCCGACGCTTTGGACCGGCAGCAAAACGGCGAAGACTTGCGAAGTTTGCCGGTAAAGTCCCGCCGCCTTGATTTCGGCGACCACGATCGCGTCGGCGTCGCGCAGCCGTCGCAGCCGCTCCCCGGTCACCTCACCCAAGCAGCGCACCGCCAGCCCCGGCCCGGGAAAGGGATGTCGCCAAACGATTTCCTCGGGCAGCCCAAGCTGCAAGCCCAGCCGCCGCGCTTCGTCTTTGAACAAATCACGCAACGGTTCAATCAGTTTGAACGACAAGTTTTCCGGCAAGCCGCCGACATTGTGATGCAGCTTGATCGTGGCGGCGGGACCGTCGGCCGCGGCGCCGCTTTCAATGACGTCGGGATAAAGCGTTCCCTGCGCCAGAAACTCCGCGCCTTCGATCTTGGCCGCTTCTTCCACAAAGCATTCGATGAAGAGACCGCCGATGCGGCGGCGCTTCTCTTGCGGTTCGGTCACACCGGCCAACGCCCGTAGAAACCGGTCTTCCGCCTTGACCACGTGCAAGTCGGCCTTGAAGTGGCCGGTGAACTCACTGACCACCGCCGTCTCTTCTTCTTTTCGCAACAGGCCGTTGTCCACAAGAATGCAGGAAAGCTGCCGGCCGATGGCCTGATAGAGCAAGGCGGCCACGACCGCGGAATCGACCCCGCCCGACAGGCCGCAAATCACGCGGCGATCGCCCACCTGGCGGCGGATGCGCGCGATGGTTTCCTGGGCGAAATCGCCAAGTTGCCAGCGACCCTGGCAACGGCAGATGCGCAGCAAAAAGTTGGCCAGCACCTCGCTGCCCAGCGGGGTGTGCGTCACCTCCGGATGAAATTGCAGGCCGTAGACGGGAAACGTGGCGTGCTTGACCGCGGCGATCGGGCAAGTGCGCGTGGCGGCCAGCGGCTGAAAACCGCCGCCCACCGCCGCCACCTGGTCGCCGTGGCTCATCCAGACTTCGGTTTCGTCCGGCAGGCCGGCCAGCAGGCAATCGCTCTGCAGGATTTTGAGCGTCGCCCGGCCATATTCGCGCGCCGGCGCGCTCGAAACCGCGCCGCCCAGGGCTTCGCAAGCGAGTTGCATTCCGTAGCAGATGCCCAGCACCGGAATGCCAAGCCGAAACAATTCGGGGTCGCACTTGGGGGCGCCGGTTTCATAGACGCTGGCCGGCCCGCCGGAGAGAATCAAGCCCCGTGGTTTCAGTTCGCGGACGCGGGCGGCGGTGATGGAATGGCGCACGATCTCGCAATAAACTTGTTGCTCGCGCACACGCCGCGCGATCAACTGCGCATACTGCGAACCGAAGTCGAGCACCAGCACTTTTTCGTCGGCCAAGGAGCTTGGCTCGCGTTCACGTTGTTCAATTCCGGCCATTCCGATCCACTTAGTAAAAACCCCGATTATAAGCGATTCAGGCCGCCTTAGGCTAGCGGCGTGCCGGCGTTGCACGTCTGTGTCCGCCGACTCGTTTTGGAAACTTCTCTCTCACGGGCCGAAGGTTATTCCGCCGATCTGATCCGAATTGAACGATACTCGCTACGGCCTTGGATGGGAAACAAACAGACCTTGCCGGACGTCCGCGCCACCCCAGCATGCTGTGGATTGGCTCGTTTCATCAGTGAGCGCGTGGCGTCGGTAACCAGCGTGCTGTTGAGCTGCACGCGCACATTGTCGTCCACCGAGGTGACTCGCAAGCGGTTCCAGGCGGGCCAGCGCTTGAAATGCCCCGGTTTGGCGGCGGCGAGACCGTAGACCGCGCCACATCTTTGGACGCCCTGCAATCGGCGGTTCGCCGTGTCGTCGAGCATCTGCACTTCAAGCCCGTTTTGCGAAGGATCGCCATCGCCGGAATAGCAGATTACCAAACCGCTGTTGCCGCCGTTGGCGAGTCGGAACTCGAGTTCAAGCTCAACGTCGCGATATTCGCCCGGCGCGACGGCGATGCCCCGTTTTCCAGCGTTCACCAAGACGCCGTTTTCGACCGTCATCAAGCCGACGTCGCCCGTCCAGCCCACCAACGATTTGCCGTCAAACAGGTCGCGCCAGCCGCCGCCGCTGGCGGCTGTCGGAGGAGTCGCCGGTTCCGGCGCGGGCTTGTCGATCGACCTGATCGGCGTTTCGGGCGGAAACGCGGCCAACGGCTTGGATGGCGAGGGGCCGAGCGTGAAGGGACCGAAGAGCACCTGGCCCTTGCTCCAAAAGTCGCCTGCCGAGAGAGTCAGTTTCATTGGGCTGGGCCGCTCCCAACGGCAACCGGCCACCAACTTGCCGTCGACTAAGAACTCCACTTCTTCACCGGACACGCGGCAGGCGATTTTCAACGCAGCGCCCGTCGAGTAGGGGCGCGGTGCGCCGATGATGGGTGGCTGAACGCCGTCATGCACGAAGAGCGTGCGATCATATCCTTCATTGCCAAAGTGGAAATGGTCGCCAAGGAAGATCCGCGGACGCATGCCATCCACAACCTTCATCTCGAACGAAAGTAGAAAAGCCTCCGGCAGCTTCTCTTGGAACTGCAAACGAGACTCGCCTTGACCGTAAAGGCGGCCCTCGTTTTGCGACCACTGGCCGGAAGCGATCGTCCACGAGCTCAGATCGTTCAGTTGGCGCGTGAGCTTTTCCCAAATCGAGGACGCCTCCAGCGTTGGTTCAATAACAACCTGGGACGGCGGTTGTAGAGCGCGCGACGGTCCAGCGGACGCGGCGGTTTCGTCTCTCGCAGGGGTTTCATTGGTGGCCACCACGGTTCCCGTAACGACAGCACTGCTGCCTGATGCGCCCGTTGGCTTGCCGGCCTCGCGAGCCTTCTCGGTATCGTCCTGAACAAGCCTGTTTGCCGAGGCAACGTCGTGTGTGGCTTTGCCGCTTGCACCGCTGCGCGTCTTGTAGACGACAAACAGTGCGATGACGATCGCCGCCAGCCCCGCCGCTAGAAACAGGGTTTTGTGGGCCTCCGACCGCTGGCGTGCGGGCTTGCGGAAGTGAATCTTCGTCGGCGGACGTCGGGCGACGGGGCCAAGGCTGATCGGCGCCGGATTGACCGGCAAAAGAACGCTTTCGGGCGGTCTTGCCCGCGGGACCGGCGTTGGCGCCGGGCCGGCCGGCGGTGGTTGCCATGCCGAGACAGGTGGCGCGGCTGTGGCAACGGGAGCGGGCGACGTTGGTGGTTTGATCGGACGGAGCACTCGTTCGCTGGGCGTGGCTGCCGTGGCCTGCGCAGAACCGCTTTCCTTGGCCCGCAACTGCCGATCGTATTCGTCCTTCTTCACCGTGTTGAGCAAGCAGACGCGCGCCGCCGCGATTTCGTTGAGCAAC
>DASVGM010000391.1:0-5579 GCA_036379555.1 Pirellulales bacterium
CGCTCGATCGCCCGGTCGATACGCCCGCTTTGAACTTCTTTGTGACGCTGCTCGACGAGGGGCAGCCGACGACCGCCGTCGCCAGCGCCGTTGTCAATAGTGACGAATATGCCGCTCGCGCCGTACAGGGCGCCTTTCAGCAATTTGTCGCTCGCAACGCCGATCCGGCCTCGGTTTCTCTCTGGGTGCAGGCGCTGCATGCGGGCATCACCGACGAGCAGTTGATCGCGACACTCGCGGCCAGTAGCGAGTTTTCCGCGCGTGCCGGCGGCGACAACACCGCTTGGATTCAGGCGGCCTACCAGGCCATTCTGCACCGGCCCGCCTCAAACTTGGACGTCGTTTTCTGGCTCAATCGACTCAACGCGGGTGAATTGCGCTTTGCGGTCGCTAACATCATGGCGACCAGCATGGAGCACGCGGAGCAAATCGTCAAAGCCGATTACAACCTCTACCTGCCGGCGCCATATAGCGAGGCCTCGTATGAAAGCATCGCCGCGCGGCTGTCGTCGGGGCAGATAACCGACCAACAACTGATTATTGGCATACTCGGCAGCAAGGCCTATTATGAAGCACAGACCGGCGTGCCTCCCAGTATCGTACCGATGCCGGGCCAGTTGCCCTCCTGGCCGAGCCTTTTCACCCAGATTCAAGCCACTGCCGCCAAAGGCGATTCGCCGGTCGTCTTTCTTGGCGATTCGATCACGGAGAATTGGCAATTCGCCGGCCAGCCGGTGTGGTCGCAATATTTTGCCCCGATCCATGCGTTGAATGCGGGGATTGGCGGAGATACCACGCAAAACGTGCTCTGGCGAATCGAGCATGGCGAATTAAACGGCCTTTCGCCCAAAGTCGTGGTGCTGATGATCGGCGTCAATAACGTCGTCGAGGGCGATACCGCGCCGGAGATCGCCGACGGCGTCGCGGCCGACGTGGCGGCCCTGCGGCAACAGTGGCCACACACCAAGATCATGGTGCTCAGCGTCTTGCCCGCCGTCATCACGACGACGCCGCCTTGGAACTTGATGCCGACAAGTCTCGCGGTAGACAATCTGCTGTCTGGAATCGGCGACGGGCAACATGTTTTCTACGTCAATCTCTGGCCTGAATTCACGAATCCAGACGGTTCATTCAATCCCGCGCTGCATGACGGCAGTGGCCTGCATCTCAATCAGGCGGGTTACGCCGTCATGGCGCAGGCGATCGCCCCGACGGTCAATCAATTGCTGGCGCAGCCATAAGATTCACGGGGCGCCGCCAAGGAGAGACAAGGAGGTCATCTTTGCCAGGACACACTAACCCACGATGGATGAGCGCCGCCGTGCGGAATGAGCGGCGGCGCGCCTCGCTGGAAAGCCTGGAACGCCGCGAGTTGTTTTCGGCGCAACCACCGCTGATCGCCGACGCGGCCCCTTATACCGCGGCCTATGTCGAGGGTGTTTACCGCGACGCTTTGGGAAGACCGGCCGACGCGAACGCGGTGAGCATGCTCACACAACAAGTCGATCAAGGGCTGCCAAGGGCCAACGTGCCTGCTCTGGTCGTTCAAAGCTCCGAGTATCGGGCCGACGTCGTGCAAGCGGCCTTTCGGCAATACCTGGGGCGTAACGCCGACCCTGAGGCATTGGCGGTTTGGACGGGCGCGTTGGGGTCAGGCGTGCGCGACGAACAACTGCTGGCGGCGCTCGTGGCCAGTAACGAGTTTTATCAGCGCGTCGGCGGCGACAATGCCCAATGGATTGACGCGGCGTATCAGGCCTTGCTCGGACGCGCCGCCATGCCGAACGACCTGCAAGTGATGGGCGACAAGCTCAGCCTGGGCGCCACGCGAACGACGGTGGCCATGCAAATAGCGGACAGCCCTGAATATGAGCGGCGGGTGGTGAACGCCGAGTTTGAACATTACCTCAACTCAGCGCCGGATGCCGATAGTTCCGCCGTCTGGGTCGCGCAACTCGAAGCGAACCAGGCGAGCGCGGAAACCTTGGCCGTCTCGCTGATGAGCGGCGATGCCTATTATGCAGAACAGACGGGCGTGCCGCCCACGGTTGTACCCGTGCCCTTTGATGTTCCCGCCTGGCAAGAACGCGATGCGCAGGTTGCGGCCGGCGCTGCCGCGGTGGGCGGTAGCGCGCCGCTTGTCTTTGTCGGTGATTCGATCACACAGAACTGGCAAGGGCTGATGATGGGGCAGCCCCTGTGGGATGCGTTCTTCAAGCCGATGAACGCGTTCGATGCCGGCGTGGGCGGTGATTCAACCCAGGGCTTGCTCTGGCGCATTCAAAGCGGCCAGCTCGATGGCCTTTCGCCCAAAGTCGTCGTGTTGATGATCGGCATCAACAATATCCTGTCGGGCGAATCGCCGCAGGCCGTGGCCGAGGGAGTGTCGGCCGACATCGCCGCTTTGCACCAGCACTTACCCAATAGCCGGATTCTGCTGCTAAGCATTCTGCCGGCAATGTGGACCGGAACCACTCAGAACGACCTGCCGACGATCCAGGCCACGAATCAGTTGCTCTCCGCAATGGCGGACGGACAAAATGTCGTCTTCGTCGATCTCTGGTCCACGTTCACCAATGCCGACGGCAGCTTCAATCCCGATTTGCACATCACCGACGGCCTGCATCTCAATACGCAAGGATATACGGCGCTGATCCTGGCGATCGCCCCGACGCTCGATTACATGCTGGCGCAGCCATAAGGTCTGCTTTCAATGGATTCAAAGTTGACCGTTGGCACTCGAAGCCGGCCTGCACAGTGGCCGGATTCCGGCTTGCCAACGTGTTTGTTAATACGATTTGAGGCGGTGCCGGCCGATGAATTATCCGGGTTAGCGTGCTTTCACTTTCGTTTTGCCCCTGGCGGTGGCGGAGCTTTCGGCCAGCCAACGCAACACAAAGCGGGCCTGCAATTCCAGCCCGCTCGTCCAATAGTCGTCCAAGAGGCCGGCGAAAATCACCTCGGCCGGGGCGTCGGGCAAGGTTCGTTCGCGCGCCACAAGATCGCCCACGAAGGAGGCTAAAGGCTTTGGCAAGACGCTGACGGCGGCCTGGCTGTGGGCGGGATCGAGTTTGCCCAAGCGGCCAAGCCCTCGAAACACCGATCCCACCACGGGCGAACGGCTTTCCAGCAACAGGGAATAATCGCGCCGAAAAGCGGCGATATCGAGCTTATTCAGCCCCGCGCTGGCGAACCGATTTACCAGGGTCGGCTCGATCATGCCGGCGACGAGCGCCGCGGCCAAATGACCCAACGGGCCGGCCGTCGCCAAGTCGATACGCAACAACTCGCGCTGTGCGCCGCGGTCGTCATTGGCGTAGAAGAACACCGCCGCCCGTGCCAGACGGCACGGCCAACTCTCCGCCGGAAAGACCTCGCGACAGAGATATAATGCCTCCGCCGCCAGAGTCAGGCCGTTGTCGCTACGCGGCAAACGGTCGGCCGCCAGCGGCTCGGCCGGAATGAAGTAGCTGTCGGCGGCGGGTGGAGGCCCGCTGTCGAGATCGGGCAAAAAATAAGCGGCGAGCAACCCTTGCCAAACATCGAAGCCACGCTTATCACCGGCCAGGGCCACGCCTTCCCAAGCGCGCCAAAGGTGCGCCAGTTCGCAGATGCCAAACGCCGACAGGCTCGTCAGCGGCCGGCGCGCGTCGCGATCGTTACGATCGCCGTCGGCCAGCCGCCGCATCTCCGCGATCGAACGCTCCAGCCGCCGCGGCGCGGCGGAAAGCAGCGCCGCTTGCTCTTGCTTCGTGTCGTGAATGGCCGCCTTCAGCAACCTGCCCGAGGCCGCGTCGGCCTCCAGCAGCAGGTTTTTGGTTTTCAAGCGCAACACGCCCTGCTCCACCCGGCACGGTGCCTCCGGCGTATGAGCCAGAATCAAAAACGCCGCCGGCGCCAGGTCGAGATCGACCGCCACAGGCTTGGCGCCCGCACTCAAATGGTTGATTTCAGGATCGATCGAAATGGCCAGCTTGCGCTGCTGGCGTAAATCGGGCCGCAACTTGAGCCGTAGCCCAAGCTGCGTTTCGCCCGCCGCGATGGCGAACAGCCGGTCTCGCAAAGGCGAATAGAGGGCGATTTGTTCGCCCGTCATTTCCAAACCGGCCAAACAATACAAGGGTTCCTCTTTTTTGGCCGGCGCCGCGCCAGCCAGGCTGCGCAGTTTGAAAAGCACGCCCTTGCTCAGGGCGCGACTGGGATCGTTGACGTCGGCGCGCAGAAACACGCCGCGGGCGGAAATGACGGCTTGCAAAGTACGCATGCCGAGCGATGCGTCGCGCAGCGACAAAACGAGGTCTTCCTGACCCGAGCGGGCTTGATCGACAAGCCAGCCGCGCAGACGCAGCATGGCCTGCTCTTCTGCCGAAAACGGCTGACCCAGCAGCGGCCCCTCGACCGATTCGATGAGCTTGAGCCTTAGCCCGACCGGTTCGCCTTTCTGACGCGGCGGGGTCGGCAGGGCGGCCGCGAACACAAAACGGCCCGATTCAAACAGCCGCATCTGCATGCTCGCCAGCCGGCCGCGATTGAGCGGCTGGCCCGGCGCCAGTTCCAGGTAACGCAAAATGGCGTCGGGCGAATGTCGCTCGGCGCCGAGTACTTCAATGGAACCGACGACGCCCGGCGGCCCTTCCTCTTCAATTTCGACCACCAGCTCGGCCTGGCCGCTTTCAGCCGCTGGCACGATGTCGATCTTCAACTTGGGAAAGAAGTAACCAGACTCGGCCAGCGCCAGGTAAACCTGCCGGCGAAGTTGCTCTCGGGACCAACGATTGAACCGCGCCGGCTTGCCAGGCAGCCAGATTGGTTTTTCGGCCACGTCGTCGAAGACAATCAGCCCTTCGGCCGGTTGCCAGAGCACGCGCGCCTCTTCGTGCGGCAAAGGATGCCCGGCAGCCAGCCGGCGCGCCAGATCGGCCGGCGACACATGCGCCTGGCCGACGATGCGCACGTCGCCGGCCATGTAGCGAGGGCCTTCGTTGATCGCCACTCGAATGCGACGTAACTGCAGGTCTGGCCGAGCGGTTACGCTCGCCTGAGCGAAGCCCAGTCGGCGATAACCGGCCTCGAGGCGACGGCTGATCGTCGCCAGCAGCGGATCGAGCGCCGCGGCCGGTTCAGCCGCCAGCAGAAACTCCAAATCCTTACCGAGAACGTCGCGCAAGCGTGCGGGCGTCGTATAATGCGTGCCGCTGATGTCGAGCCGATCGACCGTGCCCATGTCGCCCACCGCCGGCGGCGCGGCTTGGCTCGGCGCCGGCCAGGTCGCCAGCAAAATAAGTATCGGCAAAGGGTTACGGCAACGGCGCATCATCGTCCTTCAAGCTGCGGTATCGGGCGGCGTAGGATACCTGTCGGGCGGCCAACTGCCAATGGCGATTGACCGTCCGCTTTTCGCTCGGGCGATTGCACATTGGTTTGCCGTTGACAGCCAACGACTTAGGGCGAAAAATGGGGGCATGCTGAAAGCGTTGGAACTCGTCGGCTTCAAGAGCTTCGCTGATAAGACGCGCTTCGAGTTTCCCAGGGGCATCACGGCCGTTGTCGGACCCAATGGCTCGGGCAAGTCGAACGTC
>DASVGM010000392.1:0-8473 GCA_036379555.1 Pirellulales bacterium
GACGATGCCCTCGGCTTGCCCGAGGGAGTTTCACGTTGGCCGTCTACAAACGCGGCGTTCCCTACGCGCCCGATTTTGCCCCGCTTGGCCGCCTTCGGCGGCCAAGCGGGGCAATATCGAGAAGAGGGGCGCGGGTGACGCCTGATGTAGACAGCCAACGTGAAACTCCACCCGGCAAGCGGGTGGCATCAAAGCTTCATCTCGCGACATTGAGACTTACCCTGGAGGTCGGGCAAAACGCTCGACGGGAGCAAGCCCCCATCGTGGCGAGACGGGATCCGCGGCAAACTTGTACGCGGCGATTCACGGTAACTTCATTCCGGCTATCCCTTTGTGGGTTCCTCTGCATCGCCTTTTTTCTACTTCCGCCGATTGTCTCAGCGGACGATTTCACGTCCGTCGCGCGAACGCTGGTTCCGCTCAATGAAGCTCGGCGTGAAGCAGCGCTCGTCGCCATCGCGGCAGACGGCGAAATACATTTCCGCTCGGGCGAAGGCGACCGGCGCCTGCGGCCGAACGAACTGGTCTCTTGGGGCGCGCCGGCCGAACCGCGCAGCGACGCGCAGTTGCTGCTGACCGACGGCGGAACAATCAACATCCGCAAAAACCCCGCGCCGACGACCGATCAGGAACGGATCGTGGTCCTTTCCGACACCTTCGGCGAGCTCAAACTGCCGCTGACGCGAGTGGCCGGCGTCATGCTGCATGCGCCGATCGATCCCCAGCGCCGCGACGCGCTGGCCGCCCGGCTGCGCGGACCTCGCCAAGACGCCGGCGATACCACACTGCGCCGCAACACCGATCGCTTGCTCTTGGAAAACGGCGACGAATTGACCGGGCGCATGATCGCTCTCACGGAAACCGCGGTCGAATTTGAAGCGGAGATCGGCCCCTTGACGGTGGAAATGGAACGCATCGCCGCGTTGGCCTTGAACCCCTCGTTGCGTTCGACAACGGCGGACGAAAAGCCCCGTTGCCTGATCGGCTTTGCCGACGGCAGCGTCCTGGCCGCGAAAGAGTTGAAATTCAACGACGGACGCCTGGAAGCATCGCTGGCCGGCATGACGGCGCCGCTGGCGGTTGATGCGGAGCCGGTCTTCCTGCAACCGCTGGGCGATCATGTCCAATACCTTTCCGATCTCACGCCGGCCGGCTACCGTCATCTGCCGTATCTTTCCGTTTCGTACGGTTACCAACTCGACGCCAACGTCGATGGCACGCGTCTACGAGCGGGCGGCAGGCTCTCTGCGAAAGGGGTTGGCATGCATAGCGCCGCGCGGCTGACCTGGCAGCTTGAAAAGCCCTATCGGCGTTTCCAGGCCGACCTGGCCATCGACGATCAGACCGGCGGTCGCGGCAGCGTGGTCTTTCGGGTTTTTTCCGGCGCGCGTGAAATCTACAAAAGCCCCGTGATCCGCGGCGGCGACGCGCCGACGGCCATCTCCATTGATGTTCGCGAGGTGCGCCAACTGAGCCTGGTCGTCGACTACGCCGACCGCGGCGGCATGCTCGATCACGCCGACTGGCTGAACGCGCGACTCGTGCCATAGCAAACTGGTTGAAACCATGAGCCGTAGGGTGGGCATTGCCCACCATCGCCGTCCACGGCGGTGATCGGATCGGCCGGTGTATGCGGCGCCGTTCTCTGGAAGTTGAAAACCGATCGGTTCGCACGGTGGGCAATGCCCACCCTACAAAGAGGTTTCCGTGGCCGTCGCCAATCGCAAGGCAATGCGGCAAGCGCGCTCAAAGGCCGCGATGTCGAGCCTTTCGGAAGCGGTGTGGATGTGCTGCTGGCCGCAACCCAGAGTGACCGTGGGAATGCCGCGCGCGGTGAGCCAATTGGCGTCGAGGCCGCCATTGCTGACGGCGCGTAACGGCTCGCCGCCAATCGCCCGCACGGCAGCCTCGGCAGCCAGTACGCATGGCTCGTCATCGGCGAGGCGAAAAGCGTCGTAATCAAGCTGGCTCTGAACGCACGCCTCGCCGACAACGCCCGCTACGTTACGCACGGACTTCGCCGCGCGCTCAAACGCCCGCTCAAAGGCGTTTAATATCTCGCGCCTGAATTCGGCGTCGTGACTGCGGCACTCGGCGCGTAGCGTGAGGCGGTCGGTGACGACATTCGTCGCCGCGCCGCCTTCAATCACGCCGATGTTGCTGGTGCCGCGGCGGCCGTCCTTGTGAACGTCGCCCAGCCAGCCGCCCTTTTGCAAATCGGCGATGGCCAAACCGGCGATGGTGATGGCGCTCACGCCGTGCTCCGGCGCGCCGCCGGCGTGAGCGGCTAGGCCGCGGATTTCAATTTGCATGCGATACGCGCCGGTCGCCCCCACGGTGATTTTTTCAGCGGGGCCGCCGTCCCAATTAAACGCCAGCTTGGGTTTGTTCAACTTCGCCAGCCGCGCATGCTGCGCGCCCTTCAGGCCGACCTCTTCTTGCACCGCCCAGAGAAACGTCAGCGGCGGATGCGGCAGCTTGCGGCGTAGAATCGCCAGCGCGGCGGAGAGAATCGCGGCGCAGCCCGCCCGGTTGTCGGCGCCCAAGCCGGTGGCCGCGTCGGCCGAGACGACAAAATCGCCCTCGCGCCGCGGGCGGCAACCGACGCAAAGCGGCACGGTATCGAGGTGGGCCATCAGCAGGCGCCGCGGGCCGCGCAGCGTGCCTGGCAAAGAAACAATCAGGTTGCCGATCGCGCCACCCAGCGGCGATTTCAAGTGGGCGTCGTCGAACACAATGGCGTCGGCATCCAAGCGCGCTTTGCGCAAATGCCGGACGACGAGAGCGGCGATCTTCTCTTCTTGGCCGCTTTTGCCCGGCACGGCCATGAGTTGCATGGCCAGATCGAGCGCCGCGAGAAGATCGGGTTCGGGGGCGGTTGAAGAAGTGGTTTTGGCTTTGGCCATGTTTGGTTGATTGCTGAGTCATTCGCCGTTGGCGATGCGGCGGCACGACGAAGGCGGCCGCAACCCGATGGCAAACATTATTACAAAGTTCGCGGTGGGATACCACCGACGCGGCCACCCTACGATTTGGTTTCCTCCGGGAGCGTCTCCGCGCCGCGCCGCGAACGATTGCCGGGCAACTGGTCGAGAAACAGGTCTACCGCCGCGTCCCAGGCCGGCGGCAAGGGGTCGTTGTGCCCGACGCGGCCCAAGTCGAGAAAACACTTCGGCTCGTTGGCCGCATCGTACAACCGCCGGCCCAACGCATAAGGGATGATCTCGTCCGTCTCACCGTGGCAGATGAGCAGCGGCCCCTGATAGTTGGCGATTTTGCTGATGGAGTCGAGCCGGTTGCGCATCAAAAGCCGCACTGGAATGAAGGGGAAATGCGCCGCGGCCACGTCGGGCAGCGACGTGAAAGTGCGTTCCAGCAGCAGACCGCGGGCGCCGTCGTGAGCGGCCAGATCGACCATCACGCCGCCGCCCAGCGACTCGCCCAGCAGCACGATGTCTGTTTCGGCGACGGCGGCCCGCTTGGCGAGCCATTGCCGCGCCGCGCGCGCGTCCAGCAGCACGCCGCTCTCGTTTGGCCGCCCCTCGCTCAGGCCATAGCCGCGATAATCGAAGGCCAAAAGCGCCACGCGCTGCCGCCGGCAAAAGTCGGCCAACCGCTCGCCGCGGTAGCTGATGTTGCCGGCGTTGCCGCCGGCGAACAATACCACCGCGCGCGGCGCAGGATGTGCAAAGAACCAGCCATGCAATTTGACGCCGTCGGCCGCCTCGAAGCGAGCGCGTTCCACGTTCGGCGGCGACCAACCGGCCAGCGGCCGACGGTCGGGCAAAAAGATCAACGATTCTTCGGCAAACATCAGCAAGACCAAGACAATCAGGTAGGTCGACGCGAAGATGACCATCGTGGCGACGATCGCGCGCCGCAGGGCGCGCCGCGTCCGCCAGCCCCCGCGATCGGCCAGAGAATGTTCTTGGATTGTGGCCATTGCGTCTAAACCGCTTCCGGGCCGCGGAGGCGATCGCTGACGCGAATCGACTGCTCGGCCGGCAGCACAAAAATCTTGCCGTCACCGATGTTGCCATCGGGGCCGGTACGCGCCACGCTCATGATGCAATCGACCGTGCGCTGGAGAAAATCATCGTTCACCACAATCTCCAACTCAATCTTACGCAGCAGGTTGGTTTTATACTCATGACCACGATACATCTCCGTGCGACCGCGCTGCCGTCCGTAACCCAGGGCGTCGCAAACCGTCATGCGCGTGACGCCGATTTTATCGAGCGCCTCGCGCAGCGGTTCCAGCTTGGTCGGCTGGATGATGGCAATGATCATTTTCATGGCAAGCGGCGGCGAGATCACGGTCTGGGCAGGTTGATCCGCGCGTCGAGCACCTTGTGAATCAAGGCGGCGGTTTCTTCCAGGTGCGCCCGCGTGTAGGTGTCGAGCTTGAGTTCGGCGTTGCCGAGCGTTTGCTTGATCTTTTGCTCCAAGGAAGAAAGTTCGGCGGCGGCCACCGTGCGGCAGTCGTCGGGCGCGCGGCTGCCGCCCATCGCCAGGTTCGATAAACGCTTGATGTAACGCCGTTGCAGGTCGCGCCGCAAACTGCTGATGGCCGGCTTGCGGTTGCTGAACTCACCCGGCTTGAGCGCGCCGGTTTCGGCGAACACGGCCGAGGTCAGCCGCGAAATCAGCTCGGCGGTGGTCATCGCGTCCTGATCGGCCGCCACCTTCAGTTCGGAGTCGTGAATGCGATTGAGCGTCAGGGGCGACAGAAGTTGCTCCAAAACTCGGTCTTGCCAATCGGCGATCACTTCATGCACGGCATAGTCCACCCGGTCGGGCATGTCGCTGCCCCAGTGATACCAGCGTGTGGCCGCCAGCTTGTTGTACAACTCCGGCGGAAAATTGAACGGCTTGTCCGAGAGCACATGCTCTTCCACCAGTGTCAAAGCGTCGCGCTGTTTGCCGACCGGCACGACGATAAACGGCGGCCGCGCGTTCGGATCGCTCTTGTGATCGCGGTTCACCGAAATGCCGCCCACCAAACGCGACGCGAAAAACATCGACTGCCCGTAGCTGCCCAACAACACCCCAAACGCCTGCCGGGCGCGCTGGTAGCCATCGCCGTTGGGCGTCACGCGGTCGATGATGGTGGGCCACAGTTCGCCGATCAGCCGGGCGCGCGCCTTGGCGTATTCGATGGTGTCGCTGCCCATGTCAAAACGGTTGACCAAGGGGTCGGGATCGATGCCGCGCGTGTCTTCGTCGGTGGCGTAAGCAAGCTGCGGCTCGGCGGCGCGCGAGGCGATTTTACGCAGTTCCGCCGCTTCGCCTTCGGTGCCGCCCGGCAGCGGGCGATAGCCATATTCAATGGCCCACATATCGTAAGGCCCGATCGTCTGCGAAAAATAATCGCCCTGCTTCATGTCTTTGGGCACGATATTGACCGGGGCGTAGTCCATCACCGAGCCGGTCAAGCCGGTATCTTTGGTTTTCTCCGGCTCGTTGATGTCGGCCAGCGAAAGCATCGAGCTCGATTTGAAATTGTGCCGCAAGCCCAGCGTGTGCCCGACCTCGTGCATGACCACTTCTTTCAAGCCCTGTGCGATGAGCTTGTCTTGCTGCTGCGCCGGTGCGACCGCCGGCGCGCCGGCCAACAGGGCGATGTTGCCCAGCGCGAACTCGCGGGTCATGCCATTGTGCAATTCGCAACGGCAGAGATAGCCGTGCTTGTGGCTGGAGGGCAGGCGTTCCAATTCCGCCCGATAGCTCGCCAGGTCGAGCGGGCCGCCGGTCATGGCGGCGATGGTCTGGGGTGTGAAGGTCTCGTAATGCTGCTTCCAGAATTGCACGAAGTCGGCGTCGAAGATGATGTCGGCATCCAGAATTTGCCCGGTCAAGGGATTCACGCGGCTTGGCCCCATGGCGAACCCGCGGCCGGACGTGATCCAACGGAAGGTGTTGTAACGCACGTCTTCCGGATCCCACTGATCGCTGTCTTGTTGCTGAATGACCTGAATGGCGTTGTAAAAGCCGGCTTTCTCAAACGCCTTGTTCCACTCCGTGATGCCGTCGCTGATCGGCTTGCGATATTTGTACGGAACCGTTTTTTCCATGTAGAAGGTGATGGGCTTCTTGGGCGTGGAAACCTCGGCGGTGGGATCGTCTTTTTGAATGTCCCAGCGGTTGATGTAACGCACAAAGCGGTCTTCGTGGCTCTTCTTGGAATAATCCTTGATCGCCGTCAGAAAATATCCCACGCGGTCGTCGGCCAACCGCGGTTGATAGCCGGTTTGCGGCAAGGCGCTGATCGAGTAGTGAATGTTCAAGGTCACGCCGCGGCTATCGGGAACCGTGTCGATCTCGAAGTTTCCGCTGGAAGCATAAGTGGCCGCCACGTCCAACTCAACATTATGCTCAAACCCTTTCACGGAATCCCATGACGATTTGTTGCTGGCGAAAAAGAAGCCGGGCAACGTCCGCTGAATTTGCGGCAAGTCGGTCATAAACACCTGGTCGATGTCCACAACCATGCCGCCGGACGGCCCCGTTGTGATGATGGGCAAGCTAAACAAAACGCTGTCGGTATAGGCCAGTTTAACGGCTCTTTCCTCAGGGCTGCCGTGGGCGGCCCGGAAACGCACGTTGCGGCGCACGACATGGATGTTCTCGTCCACCTTGCGGAACTGCCAGAGCCAGTCATCGCCAAACCCCCAGCTCATGCCGCCCAGCAACATTCCCTCGCCGATACCGCGCGAGATGGAGATCAACACGACAAAGTCGCGGTTGAGCTGACTGGGGCTGACCTCGGCCAACAGCTTGTTCTCTTTGCGATGCAGCTTGATTAAGCCTTCGACCGTCTTAAAGTCTTTGAGCAGTTCCGCGTAAGGCGGGTGCTTGGTGCGGGCGGTGACGCTCGTGGTAGCCGCGCCGCTGGTGGTCGTGGTGGACGGACTGCCTGAGTCGGCCGCGACGGTGGCGGGGTTTTTCTGGGCGGCGGCGGGCGTTTCATCGCCGGCGGCGCGAACGACGGTCGCGGTTAAAACGATCGACGCGCATAGCCACGGTGTAACTGAAGAGCGTAGACGGCTCGACATGGTTGTTCATCCAAAAGGGAAATGGGAAACTGGCTGCTCAAGATTATCGCCCCCGGCACTGCTGTTAAATATAACCTAAGCTGCCCGCTTTGCGAGGGGTAAGCCCAAAAGACTTGGGGGTTTACGGCCGATGATAAGGCGTCAGCCGGTCGGGCAATGGCCATTGCGACGGACGTGCCGAATGTATGATAGAGAGCGGGTCAAGATTGACGAGCGCTCGCCGGTAGGAGCCGGCCCTTGTCCCGAATCGTTTTTTTTCGCGAAGACTGTATGGCCGACGATCACGCCTGCCGCCGGGTGCTTGCGGCGTATAGCCCCGAATGCCAGCCGTTGCGACTGGAGCCGCTCGGCTCGGCCGGGGGATTTAGCGGCGCCCGGTTTTGGCGCGTGCAAGCGCCGGCGGGCGTGTTTTGTCTGCGCCGCTGGCCCCGCGAGCATCCCGAACGCCAACAGCTTGAGTTCATTCAGGCGGTGCTCTGGCACGTGCGGCAGGAGGGTTTTCGCCTGGCGCCCTTGCCGGTCGAAACGCGCACGCACGCGGGCTATGTCTCCGAGGCCGGCCATCTCTGGGAGCTAACGCCCTGGCTGCCCGGCCAGGCCGACTATCATCGCGACCCATCGCTCAAAAAACTACGCGCGGCCGCCGGCGCTCTGGCGCGCTTTCATTTGGCGGCCAGCAGTTTTCCGCTGCCGCACCGCGGTCCCGATGCGCCGCCCGGACTGGGCAAACGAATGGACGTGTTGGCCTCTTGGACGCCGGCGAAGTTGTCGAAGCTGGCCGCGTCGATCGTCGCCGCCGACTGGCCGGAGTTGGCGCGGCTGGCCGAACGGCTGTTGCCGCTTTTCAACCGCGCGGCCGATGCGGTGATCGACACGCTCAACCAAGCGGCGGCCATACGCGTGCCGCTGGAAGCGTGCATTCGAGATATTTGGCACGATCACGTACTCTTTTGCGGCGACAAGGTGAGCGGGGTCATCGACTTCGGGGCGATGCGCGTCGATTCCGTGGCGACCGACGTGGCCCGGTTGCTGGGAAGCCTCTGTGGCGACGACGGCGCGGCCTGGCTCGAGGCGCTGCAAGCCTACGACTCCATTCGTCCGCTGTCGTCGAGCGAGGCCCTGTTGGTGACGGCTTACGATCGGGCGAACGTGTTGCTTTCCGGCATGAGTTGGCTCGATTGGGTATATCTTGAGGGGCGGCAATTTGAGAATCGCGCCGCCATCGGCGAGCGCATCGAGGCCAACCTTGCCCGGCTTGAGCATCTCATCGGCCAGACGCAGATGCGCTAGCCCGGGTCGCTCGGTTGTCACCCCCAACATCCCGCTACTTATTTACCTCCAACATCACACCTCAAACGGGCGAGGAGTATCGCCGCCACGTTCCAGACCTCGCGCCAACGAGCGTTTGAGTGCTTGGA
>DASVGM010000393.1:0-3365 GCA_036379555.1 Pirellulales bacterium
CAGGGCAAGCCCGGCGGTGGCGGTGCGGAACAAATCCTGTATGGAATCGCAACTCATTATCGTGTTAAAGTCGGGCATTTTGCGCAGCCCAGTCCGTTCCCTATGGATTGCAACGCGGCCCGGCCATGAGTGTTTCTTCACTTGCTTCGTCGGCATATTGATCGAAGTGACGTTGAAACAGCCGGGCCAGTTTTCGCACGGTGCGAGCATAGGCGTCGTGATCGGACCAGGCGCGCTCTGGCAGCAGCAGCCGCTCCGGCAGGCTGCCGCACGACCGCGGCACCTGCAAACCAAACCACGGCTCTTCCACCGTTGGCGTCGAGGCCAGTTCGCCGGAGTGAATCGCGTCGATGATGGCCCGCGTCGATTCCAAAGCGATGCGCGAGCCGACGCCGTAAGGTCCGCCCGTCCAACCCGTGTTCACGAGCCAGGCCTGGGCGCCGTGCGTTTCCATCTTTTGCGCCAGCATCTGAGCGTATTTGGTCGGGTGCCAAACCAGAAACGCCGCTCCAAAGCAGGCTGAAAAAGTGGCCTGCGGCTCGGTCACGCCCTGCTCGGTGCCGGCCACCTTGGCCGTATAGCCGTTCACATAGTGGTACATCACCTGCGGCAGCGTGAGCTTGCTGACCGGCGGCAAGACGCCAAAGGCGTCGCACGTCAAGAGGATGATGTTCGCGGGGTGGCCGGCCAGGCAAGGCGTTTTGGCGCTGGCGATGAATTCAATCGGGTAACTGGCCCGCGTGTTCTCCGTGATCGATGCGTCGGCGTAATCGACCTCGCGCGAGAGCGGCTGATGCACGACGTTTTCCAACACGGATCCAAAGCGAATGGCGTCGAAGATTTCGGGTTCCTTCTGTGCCGAAAGGTTGATGCACTTGGCGTAGCAGCCGCCTTCGATATTGAACACACCGTCGTCGCTCCAGCAATGTTCGTCGTCGCCGATAAGCCGTCTTAACGGGTCCGCCGACAGGGTGGTCTTGCCGGTGCCGGAGAGGCCGAAAAAGAGCGACACGTCGCCGTCACGGCCTTCGTTGGCCGAGCAGTGCATCGAGAGCACGCCGCGTTTGGGCATCAAATAGTTCATCACGGTGAAGATGCCCTTCTTCATCTCGCCGGCATATTCGGTGCCCAGCACGATGAACTCGCCACGCTCGAAACTCAGATCGATGCTCGTCTTGGAGGTCATCTGCCGCGTGTGCAAGTTGGCCGGAAACTCGCCGGCGTTGAAGATCACGTAGTCGGGCTTGCCAAAATCAGCCAACTCCGCAGCGGTTGGCCGAATCAGCATGTTGTGCATGAACAGGGCATGATACGGCCGCGCGCAGATCACCCGCACCTTGAGGCGATAACGCGGATGCCAACCGGCGAAACCATCCACCACGAACAACCGGGGCCGAAAGTTGAGAAAGTCGATGGCACGTTCGCGGTTGGTTAAAAACGAGCCTTCATCGAGTTTGATGTTGACGTCGCCCCACCACACGTCGCCCGCGCTGTGCGGGTGATCGACAATTCGTTTATCTTTCGGACTACGGCCGGTCTTGGAACCGGATCGGGCGATCAGCGCGCCGGATGAGGCGATGGCGCAGCGGTCTTCCTTGACGGCGATCTCATACAGCCGGGCGGGCACGGCGTTGCGCCAGACCTCGGCCGTGAAGATGCCATATTGACTGAGATCGAAATTCTCCTGCATAGCGGCTCCTCGGCGGTGACGGAAAGACGGAATTATACCGCATGCGCGCCGGAATGGGGCGAGCTTACTTCGCGAAGAACTTCTCTTTCTCCGCCTGGCCGGCGACGCGCTGAAAGCGGTAATAAACCTCGAGCGTCAGCACGGCCAGCGAAGTGGCATAGATGCGGCCGCCGCGACCGCTCCATTGATCGACCGGCGGCCAGCTTCCGCGTTCGCAGTCATCACCCTGAATCTGCAGACTGATGACGTGATCGCGCAGGCCGTCATTCCAGCGCTGCCAGGCATCGCCGCCCACCTGAAACATCGCCATCGTGCAGTTGTAAAACAGATAGTAATCGCAATTTGGCAGGGCGCCGCGCTCGTGGCGATGGTCGGCCTTATCGGCCAGGTACGCGGCCCCGCCGGTGACGATCGGCGAATCGAGTTTGTGCTGAAAAAATTCGACCGCCATCATGCCCACGCCCGTCATGGCGTCGGTGCCCTGTTGCGAGGGACTGTAGTAATACGTGCGATCTTCGGCATGGTGCCGCGTGAAAAACGCCATCATCCGCGTCAGCGTGCCGGGCAATACCTTGATCTTCGCCTCGCGGGC
This sequence comes from Pirellulales bacterium, assembly GCA_036379555.1. GTDB lineage: Bacteria > Planctomycetota > Planctomycetia > Pirellulales > JAICIG01 > DASSFG01. The sequence continues at coordinate 2,283 of DASVGM010000393.1, forward strand.
CGTTTTCAACGCCAGCATCACCCAGCCCGAAACCGAACAATCACTGGGGTTGTTGCCGCCGGCCGTGTAGCGCCAGCCGCCATCGAGGTGTTGCACGTTTTCAATGAACTGCACCGCTTTTTCGGCGGCGTTCAAATAACGCTTGTCGGGCGTCTTGCCCTCGCCGATGGCCACGGCGCACGCCTCGCACAGGGCGAAGGCCGCCATCGCGTGTTCGTACATGAAGTATTGTTGAAACGGCCTGCCGGCGTCGATCTGGTCTTGCGTCGGATTCTGGGAACCGACAATGGAACCGTCGCGAGTTTGTTCCTCCAGCAGGTAGTTCAGGCCCTTGGTGACGTGATCGGAATACTTTTGACCGTTGAAGTAGTAATGTCCAGCGGCTTGAAAAGCGAGTAAGGCCATGCCCGTGTGCGCCACCTCGAAGGCTTCGCCCGGTCCTTCGCAGGGCGTTTTCTGATCGCAGCGCGAGCCGGCCACGGTGCCGAGACAATCGGCGCCCCAATGGCCGTCTTCGCCTTGGTGCCGGGCCAGCCAGTTGAGGCCGTCTTCGACAGCCTGTTGCGATTCGATCGTTCCACCGCGCTCGCCGAGCCACTTCTCAGTTTTGGGTTTCGTGCGTTCGGCGTAAAGCTCCAGCGGCGTATCGGCGACGATGCCCAAGGCCGGCTCCTTGGGTTCGCCTGTGGGTTTGTCAGCGACCATGCCGTTGGGCTTCTCCGCGGGCAGCGCTTTTGCCGGCTCATCGACAATGCCCAAGGGCTCGCTCGGCGTGGCGGGCGGTGTTTTTTGTTTTTCGGCCGGTTGCTCGTTCGTTGTCTTAGGCTTCTCGGCGATTTTTTGCTGACGTTCGTTGTTCGCCGCGCCGTCTGCCGCCGCGGGCGGAGGAGGGGCCGAGGCCGGCTTCGCTGCTGGTTTTGAAATCGGTTGTGTCGCGGCTGGATTCAGCACCACCGTCTTGTCACCGTGATCGTCCGATCGCGAAAAGACGAGCAAGATGCCGGCCACAACGGAGACCCCGACGCCAATCACGGCGAGCCAGGCCAGGCTCCAACGACGATGGGGATGCGCGTCGTGGCGGCT
>DASVGM010000394.1:0-9450 GCA_036379555.1 Pirellulales bacterium
TAGCCAGTCAGTCAGCGCTCCCACCGGGACAAGCCCGGCGGTGGCGGTGCGGAACAAATCCGGTATGAAATCGCAGCTCATTATCGTGTTAAAGTCGGGCCTTTTGCGCAGGCCAGAATCGCAGTCCGGCTCGGGTTCGGCCTCACCGCCGAGCAAGCGAGTTAACTCCCCCTGGCGATTGATCCAGCCTTGTTTGACAAGCCGGTCGAAATGCTTGGCGGGCGTTTCTGTCCGTCGGCTGAGCGCCTCACGCGCCTCTTTGGCAAGTTCGTCAGGTGTGGGAAAAAAGCTCATTCGTTCTCACTCCGCCGCCGGTCGGTGATGGCTGTTTCCGCCAACAGTAGTCGGCGCATGAAAGCCTGTGTGCAGCCGTGGTTGCCCCCTTAAGCCGCCAATGACAGCTTGGCGTCACGGACTCATAACGGCTTTAACGAACTCCGCCGCAGTGACGATTGCGATGCCCTGGAAATTGCCCAACGGGAGCAAGTGGCGGCGATCTCCTGTAACATCGTCAGGATCCGCGGATACGGCCTTGAACTGGCCGGTTATCGGAACAACACGCTGAAAAGCCACGAAATCCGCCACCGTTTCGATACTTTGTTCCGCCGAAAAGAGAATATTGGTATCGAAGACCGCTATTCTCCGCATCCGCGATCCTCATGCACCAAATCGTCAACGAACCGCTCGCGGTCTTCCTCAGACATCGTTTCCCAGTCCAGCCCGTGTTCGCTGGAAACGCGGCGCAGTTGACTCTCGGCGTAGCGCATCCGTTCATCGCGCCGCTGCGCGGCGCCGGTCGCCAAAGTCAACAGCGCGGCACGCTGCCGCGCCGGCGGCAACTGTTTCAATAGGCTCATCACCTGTTCGTCGCTGAGCTCGAGCATCGGCATTTCGATTCTCCTCCAAATCCGCCTGGTTCGATTCTTCCATCTTACGTCGCCGGCCAATCACTTGCGAGACCGCTCGGCCTTGGGTCCGCCTACCATGTGATTTCCTCCACAATCTCCGCCTTGCCCTCGCTAAACACGACCGGCACGAGCAATTCCTGGCGCCCGCCGTTCTGCCGGATAAACGGCGATGCGCCGGCCGCCGTCAAGCGCAGCACCACCCCGTTACCCACGGCGAAACGCCCGTCAGCGAGCGGCTTGATTTCGCCAGCCGCCGCGAGAAAGTAAAGCCCCTGTGCTTCGCCGGTGGCTCGCACCGAAAGCCGCCGCTCAAAGCGGCCTTCCTTCTCGCCGACCACCGGCAACGGGCAATCTTCCACCGTGAAGCCCGGCCCCTCATAGCGGAAAGTCGGCCGCCCTTGGGCGTCAAGCCGGTAGCCGCGGAAATGGTAGCCACGCTCCTTGGGCGGCTGATTCGGCCAAGGCGTTTCGAGTGAATCGAGCGCGGCCAAGGGGGCCGTTTGCTCGATCTTGGCGATGTGATCGCCCAGCGGCGTTTGAAAGCCCTCGCCGCGCCCCTGCCAATGCTTCGAGGCGTCGATGAAGCGGCCGTGCCAGACGAGCGAAAGGCACAACCGATTGGCGTCCCAGGCCAGGTTCGTCTTTTCCGGATAGCCCACGGCAATGCCGCGCGGCGATAGCCCGTCAAGAAAGTTGCGATAGAGAATTGGTCGCGATTCCGGCTTCAACTCAATCACGTCGCCGATCAAACCGTCGGGGATGCCCGCCTTGCCACCGTCGGTTAGATACGTCCAAATCGCGGCGATTTGTTGGGCCGGGTCGCCCTCGTAAATATCCTTCACCGTGCTGTGCCCGCCGGCGAAGCCCGTGGGCATGCGCGTGCCGGGACGGTACTTCGACGGTTCCGGCAAGTAGCGCCGGAACCAATCGTCGCGAATGCGGGCCGTCATGCTTTGCAGGTTGATGGCCTGAATGCCGGTGGCGCGGTGTTGGCCAAACGTATGACACTTGATACAGGCCAGCGCTTTGTCGCCCACCAGGAAGCGGCCGGTCGCCTTCACGCGCGACGCCGGCTCGGCAAGTTGCGGCGCGGGCGACTCGGTGCGTTGATCGGCCGTCTTCAACGCCTCACTCAGCGCCACGACCTCGGCCGCGGCGAATTTGGGCATGCGCGTGCGCATGTAGGGACGGTCTTTGGCGCCGTCTTGCAGCACGTGCTTAAGCCAGCCCTCTTGCAGCTTGTCGCCGACGCCATCGAGCGGCGGCGGCACGCGCCCCTCGTCGCCCATCTCGGGTATCGCGGTGGAAAACAACGCGTTGCGATCGGCCGTTGGCCCGCCGCGACCATCGCGAACATGACAAGCGTAGCAGTTGAAAGTGGTCATTGTATTTACGATCCGCTCTTGAGGCGTCGGCGGTATTGTGGGCGGCGGCGATTGAATGGCCGCGGTCAAAGCGTCGCGCTCGATGGCGGTCAGCGCGAAGTCGGGCACGCGCGGGGTTGCGGCGGGCGGAGCCGTGTTCGCCGCTTGCAGGCATCCGCGTGTCACGTCGCAGTCGCCTAGCGATTTGGCGGCGTATGCGGGGGACGATGGCGCCGCGGACGGCTTGCCATGACAGGCCGCGCAGCCGAGCGAACCAAAGAGTTGCCGTCCTTCGTCGACCAAGGCCGCGTCAAAGACAAACTCGTCCGTTTTGGCGTTCTCGGTCGGCGGCGCGACGGGCGGAGGCGTTTTCGAGAGCGACAACAGCGTGTCGGCCGATTGACGCGGCATGCCCGGCCCTTCGATGTCCAACTCCAAGGTCCACTCACCGCCGCCTTGCATGTAATCGACGCGGATTTCATGCACGCCTTTGAACAGGTCGGTGCCGCCGGAGTGTACCTGGTGCGGATGAATGCCGTCGCTGTCGGTCAGCTTTCGTCCGTCGACCAACAACACGCTGCCGTCATCGGAGCCAAGATGAAACGTATAATGACCGGCGCGATTCAGATTCAAAAAGCCCTCGAAGCGCACACCGAAATTGTTCTCGCGACCGGCCACGTTCAAATCAAGCCCGGCGGCCTCGCCCTGCTTGTATGGCTTCAGTTCGTCGAAATTGGGGACGGAGTTCCAAGCGCCCTCGTAGGCGGCGAACCGCAGGTTGGGTTTCCGCGGCCGCACATCGACATCGCCGACGAGAAAAGCGGCCAGGTCGCGGGCCTCGTCATTGCTGAGCTGGAAGCCGGGCATGCGGTGCGACGGCCGCGATCGCCACGGCTCTTTCAAAAACTCCGCGAGCGACGCGATGGTGTACTTGCGGCCCAACTCCCCCAGCCGCACGCCGGCGGCCCCGGCCGCCTCCGCGCCGCCGCGAGATTCATGGCAGGCCACGCAGCCGATGGTGTGATAAAGCTGATCGCCATGCTTGGCGTATTGCCAGTTGCCGGCTTGTTCTCGCGGCCGGCCCGATCCGAACAAAAACGACACCAACGCCCGAACCTGCCGCGCGCGTTCCTCCGGCGCCACACCGGCGAAAAGGTCGGGCATGAGCGTGCCCGGCGTCGTGCCATGCGGATCGGCGATGAACTTCACGGCATACTCCGGCACGATGCGGCCGGCGACGCCTTCCAGCGACGGCGGTTGCCGCTTCAGCAGGTGCGCGGCCAACGCGCCGTCGGCCTGATGGCAGGCCGTGCAATTCAATTCCGCCAGCAGCAATCGTCCGCCGGCGATCGCATCGCTCCCGGCGGGGGCATAGAACCGCTCGAAACCCGGCACAATGGGCCGGCGCGCCTCGCGATTGAGATCGCGCGGCAACACCCAGATATTACGAAAACGCACCGGGCTGCCGTGATCTTGCAGATAGAGCGGACCCGGCTCCGGGCCTTCCGCAAGCGGCGCGGCGGTGGTGGCGTTGGGAACTTCCACCTCTTGTTGAACGAGCACGCCGTTGAGCCGCACGGTCATGCGCGCGTTGGCGGTTTTTTTGCCGTTGGCCCAGCGGGCGGCGGTGAAATCGACGTCGTAGGTCTGCCAAACCAACGGCGGCAGGCAAGCATTCACATTTGGCGCCCGCACAGAATAGATGCCGCCGCATTCGTTGTCTTTACCTTCCAGGCCGAACGAATCGAGCAACTGCGTTTCGTAGCGACCTTGAAAATAGACACCACTATTGCCGCGACCTTGCCCGCGAGCGGCGGGCATGTACGGCAAGCGGAACTCCAGGTGCAGCGTGAAGTCGCTAAAGGTCTCGACGGTGGCGCAGCCTTGCTCAAGTAGACCTTCGTCGGTGCGTTTCGCACCGGGCTTCCAGTGCTTTTGGAGCGATGCGGGCGAACCATCGAAGAGCGTCACGCCGCCGGCCGGCGGCTGGGCGCCGAGCGTCGGGCTTTGGCGATCGACCTTACGAAAGTCTTTGACCAGTTCAACGACCTCATCACGATCGTAATCGGCCGCTTGCCTATCCGTGCCGTTGAAGCCGGCGCCCGGCAATCCGCCCCGAAAGCTGACGACGCTAAACTCGCCGTCGCCCAGCGCGACCACTTGCACGCCGACTCCCTCGCCAAGGTATTCGCCTTGCAGCGCGAAATCGGCATCGCTCTGAGCCGCGGCGGGTGCAGCGAAGGTTTTGGCTTTGGTTTCGGGTTCGGGTTCGGGTTCGCTGCCCAGAGCCGCGGAGGCCGCGGCGAGGCAAAGAAGTGCGATCGGAAGGCGTGGATGTGGCATGCGGTTTTGTTTGGGAAGGAGCGGTATGCGGCCGCGCGGGCGGCGGATGGCTGCCATTATAACTGACGGAATACCAGATTGCCGGGTTTGTTCGTCCGGCGGTGGCTCCAAGTCAAGTTCGATCATCGGAAGTTGAAGCTCCGCGAGAAGGGCCTCGACTCGATCCGCGATTTCCGCGGGCGGGGTCGCCGAAAGCAACTTGGAAGGATGCGCTGAGACGAAAGAAATCAACGCCCAGAAGCGAACGTCGGCATCGTTCGATTGCGCAGAGATCTGCTTGATAATCGCTCCGAACCGCTCCAATGTCGGTATGGACATCCGGTGATCGCTGAAGAGGATATCGAGGTCATGGTTGCCGCAGGATTCGACGCCGCACTGACGGCATGGGCACCACGCCCCGAATTTCGTTTCTCCGCAGTTCAAGCATAACGCCGTGGTCATGCCCCTCGCCAAAATACATGATAAGGCTCGATTGTCCAGCCGGCAGGGAGAGACAACACGCCACCCAAGACCTTTCGCCATTGGTCGCCGGTCATATCGATCACCGACAGCGACGAATCAACTTGATCTCGGTCTAGCCTGCGGAAAATGCGATATGTTATGGACGACAACCACCAACGGATCGATGTGAGATTTGTTCCGCTCCGCCACCGCCGGCTTCACGCCGGTGGAGCGGTGATTGACCGCTAGAAACGACGGCTTACGGCGGCGCCCTCCTCCTTTTCGCGCCAGCGTCCGCCGCCGTTGGCGGCGGACGCTGGCGCGAAAAGCGAGGAGGCAGAAAATGGTGTCGCGGTAACGCGATTTGGCGGTCAATCATGCGCTCTACCGGGGCGAGCCCGGTAGTGGCGGAAGAAAACTAACATCGCCTGCCTGCGGCACCTTGACCCTCGTTTGCGCAGGCCGGTCCCGGTCCAAGCCAAAGCCCACGAAATTGAATTGGCCGCCCAGGAGGCTCCGGAATCGGCAGAAGTCGGTTGACTTCAATGAAGCGAACTTCATCGTCACCAACCATGCTGTCTTGATAGAAGACATCTTGAACACTATCGTGGAATGCTAACCTGGATTATTCAACTATGGACGACTTGTCACGCTTCCTCCGCGAACATCGAAGACTGACGCGACGCTACTTCTTGCGCCTCGGCGCGGCGGCGTCAACGGCCGCGGGGCTGTGGCCGCTTTCGGCTCGCGCCCAGCCACTCGCTGAACAGATCGAGGCGATGCGCCATCTGGAATCCTACTTCACGCCTCAAGAACAGTTTCGAGACGTGTCGCGTGGCAAGCCGCTGCCACATTCGCTCTCCGACGAGCAAAAACAAGCCGCCGGCTTGACCCGTGAGACATGGAAGCTCGAGGTGATTTCCGATCCGGATCATCCCGCGAAGTTGCGCCGGCCGCTGACCAAAGCCAAGGCGACGGCGCTCGACTTCGCGGGCCTGCTTGAACTCGCGGAGAAACATGCCGTGCGGTTCGCGAAGGTGATGACCTGCCTCAATATCGGCTGCCCGTTGGGCATGGGCATTTGGGAAGGCGTGCCGCTGCGCGAGATATTCTGGCTGACGCAGCCGAGCGAAAACGTGCGACGGGTGTTTTATTACGGATACCATAACGACGATCCGCAACAGATGTTTCGCAGTTCGTTGGCCCCCGGCCGGGTGCTCGAAGATCCGTTCGACCTGCCGCCCGTGATTGTTTGTTACAAGCTCAATGGGCAATGGCTCGACAGCGAGCGTGGCGGGCCGGTGCGGATGATCGTGCCGGAAGCTTATGGTTTCAAATCGATCAAATGGCTCACGCATGTGGTGATTTCCAACCTCGATCACGCGAACGACACCTACGCCAACGGCAACAACGACATCGACAGCCCGCTCAAGACGTTCGCCGCGACGCTGTCGGCGCCGCGCAAGATCAAACCTCAATCGCCCATTCCGGTGACGGGTTACGCGCAGGTGGGCATTTCAGGTTTGTCGAAAGTGCAGACCTGGCTGGCGCCCGCCGACGAGCAATGGCCCTCTGACGACAGGTACTTCGCCACGGCCCCCTGGCGCGACGCCGAGATACTATCGCCGCCCGCCGCCTGGGGCGGCAACTTGCCCGACGGCAAAATTCCAGCGGGAACAATGGGCTTCGACGGCGCGTCGGGCCGGCCGCGCACCTGGCCCATGCGGTTGGCGAAAGTACATTGGGCCGCGATCCTGCCGGGCCTTGCCCAAGGCGAGTACGTCTTGCGTTGTCGCACGGTCGACGAAAAAGGCATTGGGCAGCCGCTGCCGCGCCCGTTTCGCAAGTCGGGGCATAGCGCCATCGAAACGGTATCGATCACGGTGTCTGATTAAGCCGACTACCTCGGTGGATCAAGCACCACTTCCAGCTTCACTTGCTCGCCGGCTCGCAGCACCACGATGGCCACCTTGTCGCCGGCCTTGTATTTTCGTAAAGCGCCGTCAAAGTCTTCGAGATTGCCAATCTTGTACTCGCCCAGCTTGATGATCGCGTCGCCGGCCTTAAGCCCGCCTTTGTCGGCCGGCGAGCCGGGCGAAACGCCGCCCAGATGATAGCCCGGCTCCTCACTGGCGAAATCGGGGATGCTGCCAAAATACGGCCGGTCGCCGCCTTGCCCTCGCGGCTTGGCCTTGACCTCAAGGTACTGCGGCCGCTCGCCGGCGCGGACCAAAGCCAGGGCCGCGTCGGCCACCATGTCGGCCACGCGCCGCATGCCGGGCAAGTTGATCTTCTCCACGTCGTCGCTGGGCCGATGATAGTCGCTGTGCGTGCCCGTGAAAAAGTGCATCACCGGCACCTTGTGCGAATAAAATGAGGAGTGATCGCTGGGACCGAAGCCGCCCGGCTGCCGCGTGACCTTGAAGCCATAGCGCTCGGTCAGCGAGTCGATGAGCGGAGCGAACTCGGTGGCCGTATCGACACCCTGGATGATGAGCTTATCGTCGGTCAGGCGGCCGACCATGTCCATGTTGAGCATGGCGATGGTCTTCTCCAGCGGCACGATCGGGTCGCGGCAGTAACGCGCGCTGCCGACAAGGCCGCGTTCTTCGCCGGTGAAGGCGATGAAGACCACGCGCCGCGACGGTTTTTCGCCGTTCGCCGTCAGACGCCGGGCGACCTCGATCAAGGCCGCCGTGCCCGAGGCGTTATCGTCGGCGCCGTTGTGGACGGCCTTCACGCCGTTCGCCAACGAGCCTTCGCCGCCCAAGCCAAGATGATCGTAATGGGCGCCGACCACCAGCGTTTCCTCGGCGCGCGGACCTTCGCCCTCCAGCACCGCCACGACGTTTTTCACTTCCGCCTCGCGGCGCAGCACGGTGATTTCGCCCTTGAGGCGGCAGCCGGGCAAATCGGCGCTGTGCGGCGCCGGCCCTGCGTCGATCGCTTGCTCCAAATCGGCCAGCGACTTGCCCAGAGCGGCTTTCACCAAAGGTTCAACAATTTCGCGGCGGCAAAAAACGACCGGCATCTTGTGCGCTTCGTCGCCCGACCCCGCGCCGTGAAAGGCGATGAGCGGGTCGTAGGCGGCCTTGAGCAACTCGCTTTGCGCGGCGATGTCTTTAAGCAGCTTATCGACCGCCAGCCGCTGGGTCTCGATTTGTTCTTGCGTCGGTTTTTCGATTTCCTTGAACTTGGCCTGGCCGGCGGTCAGTTCGTCGATGCCCGCCTGCCAGCGTTTGACGCGGCGTTCCACGTTCTTTTGCAAATCGAAGGCGTCGTTGCACAAGACCACGGCGGCCGCTCCGTGCTGATAGGCGTTCGAGACCTTGCGCGTGTAATAGGCGTGCATGGAATTATCGGTGCCATTGAACGCGCTGTGCGGGTTGTTTTGTTGCGGTTCATGCCTGAGCAGCAACACGGCCTTGCCTTCGACGTCGATCGCGGCGTAATCGTCGTATTTCTCGTCCTTGGCGGAGATGCCATAGCCGGCGAAAACCAGCGGCAAATCGAACTTGCCCGAGCCGCCAATGGCCAGCGGATTGAAATCTTCGCCCAGTTTCAATTCTTGTTCGGCGCCATTCGGTTGGCCGGGCGCCGGGGCGACCAGCGTCAGGCGGTTGGGCGAGCCAAGCTCGCTGGCGACCACCATGTTGAACCTTTGAAACGGCCCGCCATCGAACAGCGACGTCTTCAAGCCCAGCGACTTGAATTGACCGGCGATGTAATCGGCGGCCCGATCAAGCCCCTGAGTGCCCACGCCGCGGCCTTCGAGTTCATCGGCGGCCAGCAGCTTCACCGCGTCATAGAGCCGTTGCTCGGCGGCCTTGACCTCGGCGCCCTTAACCTCGGCGGCCTTCTCAACCGCCCGCGCTGACACGCTGAAAAGGGTGGCGAGCGTCAGGCAGGCGGGCATGGCGTAGCGCCGGCATGCGACAAAAGAGGCGGAAGATCGGCGGACAAAATCGAGCATGGAAGATCGTGCCTTCGTTGATGCGGTTGATGGTCTTCCCCGGATTATTCACCGGCCCCGGTAGGAGCGGCGCGCATTGCGTAGCAGAATTCGTGAGAATCCTGGCCCTAGCCTGCTGTCACGGCCCGACTTCTCACGAAGTCGGCTACGGGCCGATGAATAATCCGGGCTTCCTCTATTCTCACTACCCTGCCGCCGGCTGCAACCACCTTTCACGTCGCAATTCAGGCGTAAGCGGCCGCGGCAATCGCTGCCAGCGGAGGATGGGCCTGGCCTGCGCAAAATCGGTCGTCGTGCCCTGGCTTGTTTGATACTAGATTCATTCCGCCACGATCGGGGCTTGTCCCCGTCGAGCGATGACTGACCGGCTAGATGAACGGCGCCGAACGCGCGCCGATTTCGCGTTGCATCCGCCGCCGAA